>NZ_CAXSWZ010000001.1:0-182421 GCF_964241245.1 Allofournierella massiliensis | reverse complement strand
CCTTGTAGTGGATGTAGTAGGACCGCAGGTCATTTCCCAGCCAGTCCATCAGATCCGCATACCGCGCACGGTAATTGTACACGTTGAATTCTGCGCTACCCTGGCGGCCTTCGCCCATA
Source organism: Allofournierella massiliensis (assembly GCF_964241245.1). Lineage (NCBI taxonomy): Bacteria > Bacillati > Bacillota > Clostridia > Eubacteriales > Oscillospiraceae > Allofournierella > Allofournierella massiliensis. The sequence goes on along the minus strand of NZ_CAXSWZ010000001.1, from coordinate 182,302 downwards.
CCGTGCTCCACAAAATGCTGGATCGTCAGATAGTCGCTGTATCCATACAGGTTACGGATATCCTCATTGTTCTGCACATAATAGTCGTAGTTATATACCGCAGAATAGTCCTGCCCCTGGTAACGGCTCAGGCGGCAATAGGTCTGCGCATCGCGGCCTTCTGCCTTGCCGTGGTCCTTGTAGTGGATGTAGTAGGACCGCAGGTCATTTCCCAGCCAGTCCATCAGATCCGCATACCGCGCACGGTAATTGTATACGTTGAATTCCGCATTGCCCTGGCGGCCTTCCGCCATACCATGTTCCACAAAATGCTGGAAGGCCTGTTCTCTTGTATAACCACTCAGGTCCGGGTTATGGGAAATATAATATTCGTAATTATATACGGCCTCATAATTCTTTTCATTTGCTCCCAGAGGGCCATACCAGTAGTTCATGTCAACATTTCCGCTGATGCCACTGATCGAACCCTTACTGGTATACTGCCACATCTCATAGCGGCCGTTATAACTGCAGGAGGAACGCCATTCCGCCACCCAACGGTACCAGTTTTCAAAAACCGCATCTGTCAGGTAGTAGTTCCACCAGTTCAGGCTTGCATATACACCAACATCATAACCCTTGGAGCCCACAATATCACAGAAGATCCGGGCAATTTCCGCCAGACCGCTGTTGCCCAGCACCAGCTGACGGTTTTCCTCCAGATCATAGAACACAGGCAGGTCGGGATTATGCCCCTCCAACAGACGAACCGCATGAACAGCTTCGTCCACAGCCATGTCCGCCGACATTGCATAGGAGTAGAAATATACGCCGTAGGGGATACCCAGCCGCTCACATTCCGAAACATTGCGGGACCACTGCTTATCGTCCTGTTCGGTCAGGTTCATACCGTATCCGCAGCGGATGACGGCGAAATCCACACCGGCAGCTTTCACTGCATCCCAGTCGATCACGCCCTGATGATGGCTCACATCAATGCCCCAGTAGCTGCCGGCAGAAAAGGTGCTCACACCATCCGGCAAATCAAGGCCCAGGGTATTCACCTGCGCGTCAATGCGCTTACCATTTTGATAGCGCCAGCTGTTCTCCTTCCCGGTCTGGGGCAGCTGATCCAGCCAGCCCTCCCGCTTTGCCTGCAAGGCCATGCGCATGTCTTCCATTGCAGCCTGCGCATCGGCCAGCTGGGTCATCATATCCTGCAACTCGGGGTCGGCCTGGCCATCCTCCGCCATTTCCATCGGCACAGCCGCAATGGCATCGATCTCTTTCAGGCTTTCTTCCAGTTCCTCCTCTGTCATTTCTGTCAGGGAGTAGCTCTGTTCCAGCAAATCTTCAATCTGCTGTTTCAGCTCTTTTTCGGTTACCTGACGCGACAGCCGATCCGGCACAATGGTTGCAGTGGCTTCCGGGGTCGCGGTCGGTTCCGGTGTTGCAGTCGCTTCCGGGGTCGCGGTCGGTTCCGGGGTTGCAGTCGCTTCCGGAGCTGCGGTCGGTTCCGGGGTTGCAGTGGCTTCCGGCACCACAGTCGGCTCCGGGGTCGCAGTGATCTGGGGCTCCGCAGTAGCCACCGGCTCCTGCGTGGGCGCAGCACTCACAACCGGGGTGTTTTCCGGCTCTGTTTCCGCGCTCTCCCCCGTCGAATCCGCAGGCACACCTTCCTGCTGCAGCTGCGCGACGATCTGCTCCTCAAGCGCGCTGGAATCATCCTGCGCAAAAACACCAATTGAAAAACAATTCAGCAGCAGCGACGCCGTGAGCACTACGCTCAATACCGCTGCCAGTCCTTTCTTCATTCCCTGTTGCATTGTTTCCTTATCTCCCTGTTTTCTTACCGTGATTCACCTTTGAATTCATGGTTTATTGTTTCGCGGTCGGTCTTGAGACCGATTCAATCCCGGGGCAAAACGCAAATCCCCCGAATACGCTTCTGATCAGAACCATGCTTCTTTTCGCCTTATGGTCAGGCGAGTGAAGCAGGATTCGCATCAGCTCACGTCCACTGCGGGCAAGGTAATACAGCATCCCTTTGATGCCTTCCTTCCGGTAGGTATAATTTTCGTTTCGATAAGCATAACGATACCGCTCGATCCGCTCCGGAACATCCGTGGAAAGGCTTGCTCCGTTGTTGCTCTGCATCATATGTATCACAATGCTTTTCCCCACCGCATAGCAATCCATCCCCAGGCGGCAGCTGATCCGCCGGGTATACTCCAGATCGTCGCCCCAGATGAAAAACTCCTTGATGGGCAACCCGGCCTGGCAGATCACTGCTGCCGGGAAGAACAGCGACACAAAGGTTGCCTGTTCGATCTGAACAATCCCGTAACGAAGCAGCTCCACATGCTCATAGAAGCTCTTCTTGATCTTCTGGCGATTCATTCGGCACTCTTTGCCGTCTTTCCAAAGCACCACGCTGGACACAAAACCATACCGGCCATTCAACTGTTCATGTGCGCTCCACAGCTGCTTCAATGCATCCGGCTGCGGAATCGTATCATCATCCATAATCCACACATAATCATAGCCAGCTTCCACAGCCCAGCGCATTCCGAAATTAAAACCACCGGCACCGCCCAGATTTTGCCCGGTATTGCGATACCTCACACGAGGTTCCGCCCACTGCTCCATTGCCTGCTGCGTTCCATCCGTGCTGGCATTGTCCACCACCAATACATCACAGGCGATTTCTTCCTGGTCCAGAATGCTGTGAATGCATTGTTGAAGCAGATCTTTTCGGTTGTACGTTACCACCACGGCCGCGATTCGTTCCATAGCGATTAACCCCATCATTTCTTTTTCCTGCTTTCGCAAAACTCAATCTGCGGAGCGAACCGGATTCCTTTGAAAAATCCGCCCCAGATGATTTTCAATTTGCCAAGCTTATCGCTGCTTTTTTTCAAAACCTGAACACTGTGCCAGGTATCTTTTGCAAGCAGCCACAGCCATCCCTTCAAACCTTCCCGCCGGTACAGATAAACATCGTTCCGGTAAAAGTACCGGTAACGGAGCATCCGTTCCGGCACGTCGGTGGCGATGTTCACAATCGTTTTGCTCTTCATCGCATGAACCACCGTGCTTTTCCACACCGCATAGCAGGGCATCTTACGGGAGATTCTGCGGGTATATTCCCAGTCATCGGTCCAGATAAAGAACTGCCGCAGCGGCAGGCCCATCATTTTGATCACGTCCGCTCGCAGGAACAGCGACACAAAGCTGGCCATCTGAACCGGCGCAAGATTCTGCACCGGTTCCGTCAGGTCTTTGTAGGGTGTAACACGCTGCACATTCATGGGGCACAGCGCACCATCCGTCCAAAGGCACCGGCTGGAAAGCCAGCCGTATTCCCCGTTCAGCTGTTCGTGGGCTGCCCACAGCGCTGCAAGTGCCTGCGGCTGCGGCAAGCTGTCGTCGTCCATGATCCATACATAATCATAGCCCTCTTCCACAGCCCAGCGCATTCCAAAATGGAAGCCGCCGGCCCCGCCCAGGTTTTCTCCGGTATTCCGGTAAAACAGCCTGGGGGAAGAGATCTGCTCCACAGCCTGTGCCGTTCCGTCGGTGCTGGCGTTATCCACCACCAGAACATCACATTCTGCTTTTTGCTGATCAAGCAGATGCTGCACACATTGCAGGAGCAGCTCTTTTCGGTTGTATGTGACTACCACCGCCGCGATTCGTTCCATTGGTTCTCCCTTTTCTCAGGCCAGTTCTGCGCGCACCTTGGCCAGCGCCACTTCCACGACCTTGTCCATATCATAGTACTGGTACTCGCCCAGACGGCCGCCGAAGATCACGCTTTCCTCGCCTGCGGCCAGTTCCTTGTATTTTGCATACAGGGCGCTGTTCTTCTCGTCGTTCACCGGGTAGTACGGCTCGTCGCCCAGCTTCCACTCGGCGCTGTATTCCCGGCTGATGACCGTCTTCTCCTGGGTGCCGAACTCAAAGTGCTTGTGCTCGATCACACGAGTGTAGGGGGTCTCGGCATCGGTGTAGTTCACCACTGCGTTGCCCTGATAGTTGGCCTCGTCCAGCACCTCGGTCTCGAAGCGCGCGCTACGATACTCCAGCACGCCCAGCTTGTAGGCAAAGTAGGCGTCGATGGGGCCGGTGTAGACCACCTTGTCGGCCAGTGCATCCCAGCCGGCTTTGTCGGCCAGATAGTCCTGACCCAGGCGCACTTCCACGCCCTCCAGCATCTTTGCCACCATGGCGGTGTAACCACCCACGGGAATGCCCTGATACAGAGCGTTAAAGTAGTTGTTATCGTAGGTGAGACGCACGGGCAGGCGCTTGATGATGAAGGCGGGCAGCTCGGTGCAGGGGCGGCCCCACTGCTTTTCGGTGTAGCCCTTGATCAGCTTTTCGTAGATATCCACACCCACCAGATTGATGGCCTGCTCTTCCAGATTCTTGGGATTCTCGGTGTAGCTGGCCTTGCGCTGCTCCTCGATCTTGGCAGCAGCCTCAGCAGGGGTAATCACACCCCACATCTTGTTAAAGGTGTTCATGTTGAAGGGCATGTTGTAGATTTCGCCTTTATAATTTGCAATGGGGCTGTTGGTGTAACGGTTGAAGGTGGCAAACTGACCCAGATAGTCCCACACTTCCTTGTTGTTGGTGTGGAAGATGTGTGCGCCATACTGATGCACCTGAATACCTTCCATCTCGTGGGTGTAAATATTGCCAGCAATGTGATCACGCTTATCAATCACAAGGCAGCTCTTGCCTGCTTTGGTCAGCTCCTGAGCAAACACTGCGCCGTACAGACCTGCGCCGACGATCAGATAATCATACTGCTTCTTCATATCCTTACTCCTTTTTTCTTTTGACGAATTAAGTGTTCTATTTTATTAGGAAATCCCCCAAAAATTTATGATTTACCAATAAATTTTCTTTTCAGAAAAGCACTGCCTTTTTTCAGCCAGTTTTGCTTTTCCATAAAGAGGTAGGGAATTTCTTTATAGGCAACCTGATTGGTTTCCACCCAAACATCCAGCAGGCGCTCGCTTACAAAGCCGAATACCCGGGCATCGTTTGGGCTGTAATTGCTGATGTCCAGCTCTGCTTCCAGCGTAAACAGAACATCGAACAGCCAGCTGCAATAGCCGTCCAGAAGATCACGACGCATTACAAACATATTGAACCGGTGCCCGCTGGTTCGCTTCATCACCCGGTCAAACGCAGGCAGATACTCCGGATATTTTCGGGCCAGAATTTCCCGGGTCTTGTCCAGATCCTGGGCATGATGGGCATGCACATATTGGTTGTAGGTCGTTTCGATCCAATAACGGCGTTTCCTGGGCAGAAGTACCGGGCAGGAGCTCAGCAGCGTTTCCAGCTCCTCTTTCGAGATAATGCGGCTCCATTTATCTCCGCTGCGCTTCGAGCTCGCAAAATGGCGCCGGTAATGAGCAAGCCCCAGATAATCGCAGGGGAGATTTTTCCACGCCCAATACAGCGCGGTCAGCTCACAATAGTTGGGATTTTTCCGGGAAATGGAATCGCCCTCATCATCCCGCAGAATCCCCGGGATGGAAAGGGGCGCATGAAGCGCAGCCCCCACCTGGATCGGGCAGTAGATCGGATCACCCGGCATTCTGCTGTTCTTATGGGTTGCAATCAGTATCTTTGTTTCCAACTGCTTTTCCTCTCACAATCACTGTTTCATTGCGCAGCCTGAGCCGAGCCAGGCTCTTTCCCCCTGAATTCCTCTCGGCTTTCCGGGCCGCTTGGAAATTGGACGCAACAACTCATTATAATCATCCTTTATGATACTCCATTTTGACAAAACCTGCAACAAATACTCAGAATTTGTCTTACCAAAATATCCTGCATCTTCATGGAATCTTTTGTTCGTCCACATTATATTTCATGCTTCTTTCAATTTTCTTTATCCATGCATTTGGTCCTCAAGAAATGTTACCCCATTTATTCCAGCATAACGTTCTGCGGATACAGTAACGCACACAGAAAAGGAGGGCCGCTCCAAATGAGCGGCCCTCCTGTGGTCGACTGAGATATTTTAGTAATCTTCCGGGATCAGCACGCCGTAGGTGCCATTTGCCCGGCGGTAAACCAGCTGAATCTGGCCATCGTCCATATTGCGGTACAGATAGAAGCTGTGGCCCAGCAGATTCATCTGCAGAATCGCCTCTTCGGTGGTGCAGGGTTTCACCACGAAACGCTTCTCGCGGATTACGTCGTAGCTTTCCTCCGGTTCCGGCTCGGTGGGCCATTCCACGGCGGCCGAACGGGTGAGCTTGTCGCCCAGGCGCTTGCGGTTCTTCACGAGGCGGCGGGTGAGCAGATCAACTGCATCGTCCAGGGCGTCTTCCATGCGTTCCTGCATTTTTTCCGCCCGGATCACAAGGCCTTTTTCCCGCACTGTAATCTCAACGGTCTGGCCGCTTTTCTCCACTGTCACCGTGACCTGCGCCTCGGCTTCGCCGGCAAAGAACTTGTCCAGCTTGTCCAGCTTTGCCTGCGCTTTCTCGATGAAACTGGGTTTCAGGGAAACTTTTCTGCCAGTGCATGTGACCTTCATAAAACCAATGCCTCCTTTGTGGCGAATATCCCGGACATATTTTGTGCTATCCGCTTTGATATACGCCTTTCTGATGGTTATATTGTATCACAATTGTACAAAAAGAAACAGAGTAAAACCGCACTAACTTGTAAACTTTTTGTGTTGCAACAGTGACAAAACGCTTTTGGTCAGAAAAACATGCAAAAAAGCCCGCGGCCGCTGCTTTTCGGGCAGCAGACCGCGGGCTCTCTTTTTTGTTTGAATCGATCAACCACGCCGGCGGGAGTAACCGCCGCCGCGCCGGTTTTCGGTAACGCGCTTCAGATCGGAAATCTTTTCCTCACTCTGGCTCTTGAACTTGGCCATCATATCCTCAAAGCTCAGATCGCCCTGGGGCTGCTGCGCCTTGGGCTGCCACACCCGGGGACCGTCGTTCCGGTTCTGACGGGGAGGACGGCCGCCGTTCGCACCACCCTGACGGGCGGGGCGGGCCGGACGGGGCTCCGGCGGCAGGGTGCGCTTGATGGAGAGGGCGATCTTGCCGTCCTCGCCGATGTTCATTACCTTTACCTTCACGGTCTGCCCCTCGGTGAGAACCGTGGACAGATCCTCAATAAAGCTGTTGGAAACCTCCGAAATGTGTACCATGCCGGTTTTGCCTTCCGGCAGCGCGACGAACGCGCCGAACTTTTTCACGCCAGTGATCTTGCCTTCCAGGATCGCTCCTACCTCTAACTGTAACGCCATGTAACCCCTGTTTCTCCTATTGTTTCAAAAATTATTTTATGTAAAAGGCCCGCAACGCCGAGACTCGCTCCCGGCCGCCCTTTGCATCTTATTTACCGGTCATATCCACAAAGACCCGCTCGTTGGGCTTTGCGTAGCCCAGCTGATCCCGCGCAACCCGCTCCACGATCTCTTCGTCGGTGCCGGACTGCAGCACGCGGCTGAGCTCGTCGTTCTGGGCCTGCTGGGCTTCCAGCTGCTGCTGCACCGCCTCCAGCTGCTGCCGTTTGGCGGCGATCTCCACCTGGTTGAACACCATGCCCACTACCAGATAAGCGGCCAGCGCCACAAGGCCCAGCCGCAGCATGAGGGAAGAAAAACCGCCCTTCTTTTTCTCAATTCTGGTCATACCCGGCAGCCCCCCTTTGCCGGCGTGCTTTGTGGTACGCCTTAAACCTGGTATTGATTAGAATTATACAACACCTTGGCCTTTTTTTGCAACTGTTTTGTTTGTCGTTTTACCACAGCGCTGTGCAGTTTTTTCCGGGTGCGTTCCAGCCTTCGGCCACACAAACGCCCCACCGGGCGAACCGCTGTGATCCAGATCAAACGCACCGGCAGCAGCACAAACCACTCCGCCAGGCTTCGCAGCGCGCCAAGGCCCGGCGCCAGCACAAAAAAGTAGCCCCACAGGCCGGCCGCCGCCCCGGCAGCCATATACCAGCGCACGGCTCCGCTGTAACTGCGGCCCGCGGCAAAGCTGTGCAGCAGCACCGCCGCGCAGGCGAATACAGTCAGGTCCAGCACAAAGCACACCGGGCGGCTGCTGCCCAGCAGCCAGCGCGCGGCATCATAGCCCACAGCCAGCAGCAACCCCAGCCCCAGGCAGCACAGGGCATCCGCCAGCACCAGCGCCTCCGGAACATGCGCCGCCATGCACGCTCAGCGTGCCAGGCGGCGCAAAAAGCCGCCCGGGCTTTTCACCGGCTCCGAATACTGCATGTATTCGATGGTGCCGTAGATCTTCAACTCGCCGGTCTGGATGGAAAGCTCGCTCACCTGAATGTTCCGCCCGCCAATGACCAGCGTGCCCTGCTGGGTCTCCAGCGTAGCGCCCTGTTCGTCGTAGCTCACGATCCGGGTCACACCGGTGGCGGTAAGGGTTCGCCGATCTTCCACGATCAGGTTGTGGGGCAGCTTGACCGGGTCCGGCGCGGGTTGCTCAAAACGTTTTTCCTGCATTCTTTCACCTGCTTTTGCCGCAACGGGCTTTTTGCACATTGTATGCAAAAGCAGCGGGGGATTATTCCTCGATGACCTGGTACATCTCCCGGGCCACGTCCTTGCCCATGGGAGCGTCGGTGGACAGTACCTTCACCTTGACGGGCTTGTTGCCGAAGGTGATCTCGATCACGTCGTCCACCTTCACCGCGTAGCTTGCCTTGGCGGGCTTGCCGTTCACCAGAATCCGGCCGGCATCGGCAACCTCGTTGGCCACGGTGCGCCGCTTAATCAGACGGCTTACCTTCAGATATTTGTCGATACGCATTGCTTCTTTCCTTTCCTCGGATACGAAAAATCCCGCCGCCGGGGCCCTGAGGCCGCCGGAAGCGGGCGGTGTATCCAAAACCTTACTTCGCCACAGCGTCCTTCAGGGCCTTGCCAGCCTTGAAAGCGGGGGTGGTGGTAGCGGGGATGGTGATCTCCTCTTTGGTGCGGGGGTTGCGGCCCTTGCGAGCGGGACGCTCACGGGTCTCGAAGGTGCCAAAGCCAACCAGAGATACCTTATCGCCCTCAGCCAGAGCCTTGGTAATAGCCTCCACAGTAGCGTTCACAGCCTGCTCAGCGTCTTTTTTAGAAAGGCCGGCGTTCTCGGCGACGGCGGCAATCAGTTCAACTTTCGTCATATTCATATACCTCCAAATGATTTATCAGTAACAAAGGCGTTACACCTTTGAGGACTGCTCCTCCTGTTTGGCCTGCTTCCAGAGGGCACGGCGCTCCTCGTCACTCAGGCCTGCCAGAGCATCACTGCCGGCCAGCTCTTCACAGCGGATCACCCTGCTCTGATACCGGTCGGAAGCACCGGTGAGCACCTGCTCCGGGTCTGCCCCCAGCGCACGCGCCAGCCCGGCGGCAGCAAACAGCAGGTCGCCCGCCTCTTCGGCGGCATTTCCCTGCCCCTTCATCGCCTGCTCCAGTTCGGCCATCTCGTCCTTCACGTCGTTCAGGGCGTCCTCCGGCTTCTGATAGGCAAAGCCGTAGGCCCCGGCGCGCTTTTGCAGTTTTGCTGCGCGCATCAGCGCCGGAAAACTGCGGGGCACGCTTTCCAGCCGGTCCTTTGCGGTGGCGCGGCCCTTTTTTGCATTCTTCAGCGCCTCCCAGTTGGCAAGAGCCTGACCGGTGGTGGCAGCAGACGATTCCCCGAACACATGGGGGTGACGGTAGATCAGCTTTTTGCAGATGCCGTCGCACACATCGTCAAAGCTGAACGTGCCCTTCTCGGCTTCCATCTGACTGTGCAGCGCCACCTGAAGCAGCACATCGCCAAGCTCCTCGCACAACAGGTGTGCATCGTTCTGGTCGATGGCATCCACCGCTTCATAGGTCTCCTCGATGAAGTTCATCCGGATGGATGCATGGGTCTGCTCCCGATCCCAGGGGCAGCCCTGCGGCGCACGCAGCTGCGCAACGATGCGGATCAGATCCTGTGCATCGTACCGCTCTTTGGGTGTAAAGCCCACGGAAACCGCCCCCCTCACCTTGTGACTTCTCATATTCTACCTTAGATAAAGCGCCATTTCAAGCCCTTTTCCCCTATTTTTGGCCCCTGCAGGCCGTTTTCATACCATGCGATAGAAATCCTTGCTTCTTTGCCCTTTTTTTATGGTAAAAACAAAGATTTTTCGACAATTTTCATGCCGTATTTTCCGCCAAAAAAGCCGGTCGGCAGGCGCTTTTGCGCCCACCGGCCGGCAAAGAATCAGTCGTTTTTCGCTTCTTTGGAGGGCAATGTAAAAACCACAGCCCTGCCTATGCCTGCGTCTCCGATCTTAAAGCTGTGCCCCACAGCAAGAACAAAACAGGGCATCCTCGTCGACCTCCGCGCCGCACTGGGGGCAGGTTTTCTTGCCCGGCTCCTGAGCGGGTGCAGTGTAGGTGTAGGTATAGCTGGTCTGGCCCTGGCTTTCCTGCTTTTTCAGCGTATCGATTTCTTCCTCGATGGTGCTGATGGCATCCACATACTTTTTCACAAGCAGCTCGTTTTTCTCGCCGTTCTTTTCCAGACTGTACACCAAAGCGCCCAGCTGACGCTGCGCCTTGCTCAGGCGGGTCTGGGCATTCATCAGATCCACCTGCTTTTTGCCCTTCTGGGCCAGATCGGTTGCGGTCTTTTTCGCGCTGTCGGCCAGCTGCGCGCCGGTCTCCAGGATCTTATCCAAATCAATGTTCATTGCCTGACACCTCTTTCTTGGTACGGCGCAGCGCTGCGCCGGAAATGCATTGTCTGTTGTTTCATTATACTCTAAGGCTTTGACACATGCAACGGCTCAGCCCAAAAATTCCCGCAGCATGGAGTGCTCCGGTACCAGATCCAGACTCAGCGGCTCCACCAGCGAGAAGCACCCGGCCAGCGCATTCAGCCGCTCGGCATTGGGGTGATTCTCCGGCAGTTCACCCGCCAGCGGTGTCACAAAGGGAGCCAGCAGGCAGATTTCGTAACTGAACGAGGTATCCATCAGCAGGTCTGCTTCCTTTTTGAACACCTTGATGAATTTATCCTCGCCGGCACACACCCGATCCCACATATTCAGGGTTTTTTCCAGGCTGTGCCCGCGGAACTTGTAATCCCGCACCATGCGGCGCGCAAGGCGGATATCCCGGGTGGGCAGCACCCGCTGGCCCCGGTGGCTGTATTCCTCCCGCAGGCCTGCGTACACCTTATACACCTGATCTCTGGGCAGGCTGTCGGTAAGCTGTGGATTCAGCGCATGGATGCCCTCCACGATGCACACGCCGCCCTTCAGCTCCAGCGGAATTCGGTCCGGCTTGCGGTTTTCGGTGAGGAAATCAAATTCCGGCAGATCGGTGCGGCCGGTGGTGATCAGCTCGTTCAGGCAGCGCTGGATCTCGTCCACGTCCAGCGCGGTGATGTTCTCGTAATCCTTGGTGCCATCCGGCAGACGGGGATATTCCTTCAGATCCTTGTAGAAATTATCCAGACTGACCACCTGAGAGGCAATTCCCCGCAGCCGGAGCGCCTCGGCCAGCTTATGTGCCGTGGTGGTTTTGCCGGAAGCGGAGGGGCCGGTGAGCATAACCACCGAACAGCCGCTGCCAAGAATTTCGCTGGCTGCCGCGTGCACCCTGCCCTCGTATTCGTGTTCGCAGTGGCGGGCAAAGCTGGCCGCACTTTCGGCGGCGGTATTAATCAGACTGATTTCAACCAGTCGTTTCGGAATCCAGATAGCGGGCATAGAATGCACTCACTCCTTCTTTGCGGCGGAGAATTTCATCGAAACCATCGATGTATTCCGCCGGATATTTGTAGTTGAAGATCCGTTCGATGCGGCTGCCGCCCGGCTGGCACAGCTTGGTGCTGCCGCCTGCCCCGGCAGACAGGATGGAATGGATTTCCTCCATGATATAGATATTATAGTACCCTTCATAACCGGGCTTACACCAGCCGGTGTTTTCCAGGTTTTTCAGGGTATTTTTCTGCCGGTAAAGGTAATAGGGCCGATAACCGGCGGCAGCCAGCCGCTGATTGGCCAGCTCCACCATGGCGGCCACATCCGCGTAGGCCTCATCCCGGTTTTCGATCACCAGATTGGATGCCCGCTTCAGGGTGAGGGTGTGCACGGTGATGTTTTCCGGGTCCAGAGCAATGGCCTGCTCCAGGCTGGCGGCAAAGCTCTCCACCGTATCGCCGGGCAGACCGGCAATCAGATCCATGTTGATGTTCCCATGGCCGACCTGACGCGCCTCATCGAAGCAGCGCAGGATGTCCTGTGCGGAATGCTTGCGGCCGATGTTGGCCAGCACCTGATCGTTGAAGGTCTGGGGGTTGATGGAGATGCGGCTGGCGCCGTATTCCTTGATCACCGCCAGTTTTTCTGCATCGGTACAGTCCGGCCGGCCGGCTTCCACGGTGTATTCCTCCAGCCGGGAAAGATCGAAGCATTCCCGCACAGTGCCCATCAGCTGGCGCAGCTGGTCAGCCGAAAGGCTGGTGGGGGTGCCGCCGCCGATGTAGATGGTTTTCAGATTCAGCCCGCAGTGCTCAGCCTGCCGCTTCATCTCCCGCACTTCCTCGCACAGCTTATCCACATAGGGCTGCACCAGCTTCTGGTCCCGGCCGATGGTGCGGGACACAAAGCTGCAATAGCTGCACCGGGAGGGGCAGAAGGGGATGCCAATGTAAAGGCTGTAATCCAGCGGCTGCCGGCCGGCGATGATGGGCCGCTGCAGATCCGCGATCTGCAGCGCCAGAGAAAATCGCTCGGGGGTGCAGTCGTAACGGTCCACAAACAGCTCCCGAATGGCCTGCTCCGACCAGCCCGCGGCCCGCTTGTCGTGGATGATGCGCACCGGACGCACGCCGGTGAGCTTGCCCCAGGGCATGCGCAGGCCGGTGGCCTGGCCCAGCAGATCATACAGAAGGCTGCACAGGGCAAACTCCACGCTCTCGCCCTCCTGCGGCAGGGGCGCGGTGCGCACCAGGCACTGACCGCCCCGCCGCACACCCGCCGCCAACCGGAACCGGCCCGCAGCGGCAAACACCAGATCCTCGCCGCGGACGTACTTGGCCGTCAGCGTGGCTCCGGGGAAAAACATGCGGGCGATGTTCTCCGGCTCGTAGCCGGAGACGCCGCCCTTGATATGAATCAGCATAAATGCTCCTTGTTCTGTATTCAGACAAACATCAGATAGGGGTTTTCGGTCTTTTCCTGACCCAGGGTGGTAAAATCGCCGTGGCCGGGCAGCACAGTGGTATCATCCGGCAGGGGCAGGCCCTTGATCTTTTTCAGGCTGATCCGCTGCTCAGCGGGGCTGCCGCCCTCCAGATCGGTACGGCCCACGCCGCCGGCAAACAGGGTATCGCCCGCGAAGAGCAGACCGGCGCACTCGATGATCCAGGAACCGGCGGTGTGTCCCGGGGTGTGCCAGGGGGTGAATTCCGCCTCGTCCACCTGAATGGGGGTGCCGTCCTCGTAGCAGGCGTCGCTTTTCGCCACCGGGTACAGCTCATTCCCCTTTGCGTCGGCCGGATCCAGCCAGACCGGGCAATTCCAGCGGCGGCGCAGCTCCTCCACACTGTACACATGGTCGAAGTGGCCGTGGGTCAGAAAAATACGGGTCAGCTTTGCGTTTTTCTCACCCAGCAGGCGGTCGATCTCGTCCGCCGCCGGGGCCGGGTCCACCGCCACGGCATTGCCCTGATCGGTAACGATCACAAAGCTGTTGGTGTAATAGGGCGCGGGGCCCCGCAGATGATATACGTTCATGGGGTCTCCTTCTTTTTCGGGCGGCAGTTACCACTCGTCAGTATCGATCACAATAGTCACCGGGCCATCGTTGGTCAGGCTCAGCTGCATATCGGCGCCGAATTCGCCGTGCTGTACCTCTTTCAGGCCCTGTTCGTTCATTTTTTCCAGAAACAGCTCGTAAGCCTGCACTGAAAGCGGGGGCTTTGCGGCAGCAATGAAGCTGGGCCGCTTGCCTTTTTTCGTGTCCGCATAGAGGGTGAAGTTGCTCACCACCAGGGCGGAATAGCCCAGCTCCACGGCGCTCTTGTTCAATTTACCCGCCTCGTCGGAAAAAATGCGCAGGTGTGCACATTTTTCCGCCAGCTTGGGCACAATGGCCAGGGTGTCGGTATCCTTCACGCCCAGCAGAATCACCAGGCCGGGGCCGATGGGACGGGGCTCGCCCCCGTCCACAATCACGCTGGCGCCGGTTACACGCTGAATCACAGCTCGCATTGATGTTCTCCTTCCCTTTTGGGGGTCATACACGCATCACGCTGACCACGTCCTTCACCCGGCGCAGCTTGGCCAGCACGCTGTTCAGATGCTCGGTGCTGGCGATGCCGATGGTAAGCGACATGGAGGCTCGGCCATTGTCCACGGCGCGGGCGCTCATGGCATACACCGGAACCCGCAGATCGGTCAGGGCCATGGCCACATCGCCCACCAGACCGCTGCGGTCCATGGCGGTGAGCTCCAGAGTGGCCTTGTAGTTTTCCTGCTTGGTATCCTCCCAGTAGGCACGCACCCAGCGGCCCTTGTTTTCCGGGTCGTTCATGCTGACCTGGGCGTTCTGGCAGTCCTTCTTGTGGATGGACACGCCAAAGCCGCGGGTGATGAAGCCCACGATCTCGTCACCGGGCAGAGGGCTGCAGCACTTGGCAAACTTCACGGGGCAGTTGTCGATGCCTTCCACTACAACGCCGTCGCTGCCCTTGTATTTCTTCAGGGGGATGTCTGCCAGCAGGTTGGCGGCCTTCTCATCGCCCGCCTTGAGCTTTGCGTATTCATCCTTGATCTTGCCCATCAGGCGGCTGATCTGCAAACCACCATAACCCAGAGCCGCATACATCTCGTCGGCACTGTTCAGGCGCTGACGGCGGGCGATCTCGGCCATGAAGTCATCCCACTTGTCGTCCGGCACGGTAATCAGGTTGCGGCGCATTTCCCGTTCCAGTGCGGCACGGCCCTCCTGAATGTTCTCCTCTCTGCGTTCCTTCTTGAACCAGTTACGGATTTTATTGCGGGCCTCGCTGGTGGTAACGATCTTCAGCCAGTCGCGGCTGGGGCCCTTGTCCGCCGGGCCGGTGATGATCTCGATGATCTCGCCGGTGACCACCTTATGGTCAATGGGCACGATTCGGCTGTTCACCTTGGCGCCGACCATCCGGTTGCCCACCGCCGAATGGATGGCATAGGCAAAGTCGATGGCGGTGGCCCCGGCAGGCAGGTTGATCACGTCGCCCTTGGGAGTGAAGGCAAACACCTCTTCGGGGAGCAGGTCGCCCTTGATATCCTGCAGCAGGCTGCCGGCGTCCTCGTTTTCCCGCTGGCTTTCCAGCAACTGGCGCACCCAGGCCAGACGCTCCTCCAGCCGGTCGCTGCCGCCGCTCTGAATGCCTGCCTTGTACTTCCAGTGAGCCGCCACACCGTATTCTGCCATCTGATCCATCTCCCGGGTGCGGATCTGCACCTCAAAGGGGATGCCCTCGTGGCCGATAACGGTGGTGTGCAGCGACTGGTAGCCGTTGGGCTTGGGGGTGGAGATATAATCCTTGAACCGGTTGGGCAGCGGATGGTACATGTCGTGGATCACACCCAGAGCATTGTAGCACTCGGCCACCGTATCCAGAATGATGCGCACTGCATACACATCGTAGATTTCTTCAAAGTCCCGGTTCTGCATGAACATCTTGCGGTAGATGCCGTAGACGCTCTTCACCCGGCTTTTCATGATGGCTTCCGGCATACCGTTTTCCGCCAGCCGCTCCCGGATGACCTCGGCGATATTGGTTACAAATTCCCGGCCGCCGTTTTCCGCCAGCAGATCCTTGATGTTCTGGTAACCCACCGGGTCCAGATAGCGCAGGCTGCGGTCCTCCAGCTCTTCCTTGATGTTGCTGATGCCCAGTCGGTGGGCAATGGGCGCGTAGACCTCCATGGTCTCCAGCGCCTTATCCCGCCGTTTCTGCTCGGGCCAGGCGTCGCCGGTGCGCATATTGTGCAGTCGGTCGCACAGCTTGATGATCATAACCCGAACATCCTGGCTCATGGCCATGAGCATCTTGCGCAGGTTCTCGGCCTGCTGCTCCTCCACCGAGGAGAACTTGATCTTGGTCAGCTTGGTCACGCCGTCCACCATGTGGGCCACATCCGCGCCGAACTGGCTTTCCAGCTCATCCAGCGTGACTGAGGTGTCCTCCACCACGTCGTGCATCAGGGCGGCGGCCAGGCTTTCGGTGTCCATGCCCAGATCCACCAGCAGCATGGCCACATGCAGCGGGTGGCAGATATAGGGTTCACCGGAGCGGCGGAACTGGCCGTCGTGGGCCCGCTCCGCCAGATGGTATGCCTTGTCCAGCATCTCCATATCATAGGGGCGGCCCGACTCCAGGACCATTTGTTTTAAATCATCGTATACTACATATCCAGCCATGGATCATGCCTCCAGTGCCTTGAGTATCGGGGCCGAAAACAGATCCTGTTTCTGGGCCACCGGTACCGGCGCATACTTTTTGGCCCCGCCGGTCTCGCAGATTTCCACAAGGCCCAGCTGGGTCAGGGCGGTCAAACCCGCCAGAATTCGCCCGGTGTTCTCCGGGCCAAGTTTTGCAAATACCGGCTGCAGATCCTGCGCCCACACCTCGCCCTTCTGAATCATGCGATAAAGCGTCACGATCAGGGCGCGCTGGGGCACAAGTTCCCGCCGCTGGGAATCCGGCAGCCTGCTGCCGTGTAAAAATGCTTCAAAGAGAGCCGCCTGCCGGGCCGTCTGAGCAGGCAGACCCGCCGGACGCAGTTCCCGAATGCGACCGGAGAGCTGGGGCCCGTTTTTGCCCTGATAGATGGACAGGGTAATGGCCGCGTCCACCCGGTCGCCGGTCTGGTAGGGCAGCTGGGCCACGCTCACGCCGAAATAGGCGGCGTACAGGCAGCCTGCTCCCTGACGCAGCCGCAGCCGGCAATGCCGCCCGTCGCTCACCGGATAAACACCCTCGATCTGGGCATTTTCCAGCAGGAACAGCGGCGCGGGATTTCCGTTGCCGCAGGGAGCCAGATAGTCCAGGCCCTCCACCTCCTGCACGGTCAGCGCATCCAGCCGGACGGTCACATCCAGCTCCAGCGGCGGGCTTTCCAGCACCGGATATTCCCGGGCGGCAAACTCATTCAGCGCCTTGCGCAGCGCCGGAATATTCTCTTCCTTCACCGAAAGGCCGGCAGCCAGCGCATGGCCGCCAAAGCGCAGCAGCAGGTCGCCGCAGGCGCTGATGGCCTTGTGCAGATTAAATCCGGGCACACTGCGGCCGGAGCCTTTGCCCTCGCCGTTCTGCACGCTGATCACCATGACCGGCTTACCGTAGTGCTCCACCAGCCGGCTGGCCACAATGCCGATCACGCCGGGATGGTAGTCCTGGCCCCAGACCAGAATCACCCGGTCGTTCTGGCGGGCGGGGTCCGCCGCCAGCTGGGCCTCGGCTTCAGCCATAATGCGCTGTTCCGCCTCCTGCCGGGCGGTATTGCTGGCCACCAGCTGATCGGTGAGCTGCTGAGCCCTGCCCTCGTCCTCGCACAGAAGCAGCTGTAAGGCGCTCACCGCGGAATCCATCCGCCCGGCGGCATTCAGCCGGGGCGCGATGGCAAAGCTGATGCTCTCGCTGGTCACGGGCCTGTCGCCCAGACCACAGGCTTCCAAAAGTGCCAGAAGGCCGGGCCGTTCGCTGTTCTGCAGTGCATACAGGCCATGCTTTACAATGGTGCGGTTTTCTCCCTGCAGCACCATCACGTCCGCCACGGTGCCGATGGCCGCCAGATCTCCGCAGAAATCCAGCAGCATCTCCGGCTCGCAGCCATCCAGCGCGGCACACAACTTGAACGCCACACCCGCACCGGAAAGGGTCTTACAGGGGCTTTCGTCATCTTTCCGGGCGGGATCCACAACCGCCACCGCATCCGGCAGCTCTTCGCCGGGCAGGTGATGGTCGGTGATGACCAGATCCACCCCCAGCTCCCGAGCGCGCCGGGCTTCGGGGATAGCGGTGATGCCGTTGTCCACCGTGATAATCAGCTTATAGCCCTTTTCAGCCAGCTGCTCCACAATGGCATTGGTGAGGCCGTAACCGTCCTCCTCACGGCTGGGCAGCTTGCAGCGCACATTGGCGCCCATGCCCCGCAGGTGAGAATATAAAAGGGCGGTGGCAGTCACGCCGTCCACATCGTAATCGCCAAAGATCACAATGGGCTGCTCTTCGTCCACCGCCTGTAAAATCCGCTGGACTGCTTTGTCCATATCCCGCATCAGAAACGGGTCGGACAGAGGAGCATCCTGCTCCAGAAATTCCATGGCCTGTTCGGGGCTGCTCATGCCACGGGCCACCAGAATGCGCGCCAGAAGAAGCGGCGCGCCGATGGCATTTGCCAGCCGGGCGGCGGCCTGTTCATCGGGCTGCTTTACTTGCCAGGCTCGATAGGTCATTGGTTGTTTTGCTCCTTTGAGTAGAAAGTATCGTCCGTGGAAAGGCCATCCTGGGCCAGCATGGCCTGCATGGCGCTGATTTCGGTGGACACATCCAGCGCGGCATCGCTGAGCAGATCGTCGCGCAGGTTCTCGAAGGCACGGTTCACCGTGTGCAGGATGCCGGTGATCTCCAGCTTGATGTTTCCTGCCACATCGCCCTTCTGATCCTTCACATCATCGTAGGTTTTCAGCAGTTTCAGGGTGGTGGGCATATAATACCGCACCAGACGGCGCACCTTTCCGGCACTGTTCGGGTGATCTTCCACCCAGCCCAGAATTTCGCCGGTCTGGCTTTGCATACGCACCAGCTCCTGCTGCAGATCCGGTTCATCCGCCGCCGCAGCAATGTGCTCACCCAGCACCTTCCGGAACTGAGCTCCCTGATCCAGCGTCGCCCGCAGCTCTGCCCCTGCAGGATCCTGTGCATCCGCCTGTTGGCGGGCCTGCTCTGCGCGGCGCTGCTCCTCCTGCTGGTGCTGCAGTTCCCGATATTCTGCCGCATTCAGGAAGAACCTGTTTTCTTCCTCATCCAGATAGGCATTGGGCAGCCAGCCTCTGCGGATCATGAGGGCCAGATCCTTTTTCACAAAGGGTACCGGCCGCTGCACAACCTCGCTGAGCCGTTCCAGCGGCACATTGGTCTGCTGACCCATCCCCACCAGATAGCGCTTGCGGCGGAAACGGCGGCCCGGCTGCAAAAACAGCCAGCGGGCACCCAATCCAACGGCGATGCAAAGCGCCAGCGAGAACAAACTGAGCACAACATCTGTTGCAATAACTTCCGGGATACCACTCATAAGGCCGCCCACGAAAATCAGTATTCCAAACAGCCCCAGCACCACTGCGCAGCCGGTAGCAACGGTGCCGCCCATCATGCAAAGGCCATTGGCCATTGTCTCTCCCAGCCGATCCACCGCCCGATCCACCCGGGCGGCCGCACGGTTTGCAGCAGCGTGTGTCTGCGGCGCCTTGTAACGGGGGGTACCAGTGGCAGAGGGCCGCACCGGTTGCGGCCGCTGCTGGCCCTGCTTGCCTGCTGCCTGGGCTTCGTTCAGGCTTTTCTGCACCTGATCCCAGCCCTCTTTCAGGCCGCGGCCCACCTCGGTGGCCACGGTAGCCCCCAGCTCATTCATGCTGCGGCACACCTCTTCCCAGGGATCCTGGCTTCCGGGAGCACGGCCACTGCCATTCTGGCTGCGCCGTTCCTGCCCCTGTCTGCCCCAGGCATCGTATTCATACGGTCTTTTTTCTGCCATGCTCTCTTCCCCATCCATTCCCTTCCGGCATTCGTGCTCCTGGTCGAATCGCCGTTTTTGTTATTCCTGCGGGCCGCCGGTTTCCATCAGCGCCCGGGCACAACGCAGGCCGTCCACTGCCGCGCTCACAATTCCGCCCGCGTAGCCCGCACCTTCGCCGCAGGGGTACAGCCCCGGCAGCGCAGTACATTGCAGGTTCTCCCCCCGCTCCAGCCGAACCGGGCTGGAGGTTCTGGTTTCCAGGCCGGTGAGCACCGCATCCGCCGCGGTATATCCCCGCAGCTTGCGCTCAAAGGCGGAAAGCCCGGTGCGAAGGGTTCCGGCCAGCTCTTCGGGCAGAAGACTGCCCAGATCAAAGGCGCGCACACCCCGATCGTAGGTGGGCTGTACCCGATCAAGATCCAGCCGGCCCTTGCCCTGCAAAAAGCTTTGCACGGTCTCGGCGGGCGCTGTGTATCCGCCACCGCCCGCCGCATAGGCCGCCCGTTCCAGCTGCCGCTGGAAGGCGATGGCCTTTGCCGGGTTCTGGCCGAAATCCCGGCCATCCACACTGACCACCACCGCCGCATTGGCATTTTTGCCTGCACGGGCGTGGTAACTCATACCGTTGGTGAGCGCGCCGCCCTCCTCGCTGGCCGAAGCGACCACCTGGCCGCCGGGGCACATGCAGAAGGTATAGACGCAGCGCTCGCCCACATGCTGGCTGAGCTGATATTCGCCCCGGGGCAAAGCCGGGTGACCCGCCGCCTGGTGATAAAGGCTTTTTTCAATCTCGGTTTGCAGATGCTCCGCCCGGAAGCCCACCGAGAAAGGCTTGCAAACAAGGGGCAGGCCCTCCTCCTGCAGCATCTCGAAGGTATCCCGCGCCGAGTGGCCCACCGCCAGAATCAGCGCCGGAGTGGTGATGCCGCCGCCGGTGGTCTGTACGCCACACAACCGACCGTTTTCCCGGATCAGCCCTGTGAGCCGGGTATTGAACCGCACCTCGCCGCCCAGTTGCTGAATCTCACCCCGGATGGACTGGATCACGCCCCGCAGCAAATCAGTACCCACATGGGGCTTCTGCCGATAGGCAATCTCTGCCGGCGCACCGTGGCGCAGCAGAGTCTGGGTCACAAAGCCGCACAGCTCGTCGTTGATGCGGGTGGTGAGCTTACCATCGGAAAAAGTTCCCGCGCCGCCCTCGCCGAACTGGATGTTGGCGTTCGGATCCAGCTGACCGGTGGCGGAAAAATGCTCCACCGCCCGGACACGCTCTTCCAGCGCAGGGCCACGTTCCAGCACAATGGGCCGATAGCCGGCCCGGGCCAGTGCCAGAGCAGCAAACAGACCCGCCGGGCCCAGACCGCACACCACCGGGCGGCCACCCAGCGGTGTTTTTGCAATAACCGGCCGAAATTCCACCTGCTTGGATATAGCAACGCAGGGCGCGGCCCCGGCCAAGGCCGGTTCCGCACCCTCGTTTTTCAAGGTGATGGCGATGGTATACACCAGCACGGGCTTGCCGTGCCGGGCATCCACCGAAAGTTTTGCCACCCCCGCGCTGGCCACCTGACTTTCAGGCAGGCGCAGGGTTTTTAAGGCCATGGCTTTGGCCTGCTGTTCGGGCTGGGGCACATTCAGCCCCACCCGAAGCCCTCGTATCAACAGCATCTTTTCTGATCAGCTCCCGGAATCTACTGTGATGGAACACTCTACCGAATAGCTGCCCACCGCAAAGATGGTGCTGGAAGAGGGTACCGAAATGGAGACCGACAGGCTCTCCGTGCCTTCAACCACCTGACTCTGGCTCATGTCCACCGTAGCCACCACGCTGCTGGGCGAAAGTTCTTCCAGCTCGTCCTCGGGGCCAATCAGGGTCACATTCGCCACCCGGGTGTCATTCACCTTTACGCTGTAACCATCCGGTGTGTTGATGGTGCGGATGTTCGCCACGTTCAGCGTCCGGCTGGCAAGGCCGGTGGTGTCAAAGCTCAGGGTTATGGTTTTCACATTATCCTTGCTTTCCACACCCTTGGGCAGGTTCACGTTCAGGCTGTAAGACTTATCCATCTCGAAGGTGGACAGGTCAAAATCGCTTACCGCCAGCTCGGTCAGGGACTCCAGGGCCTCGGGCTTGCCGCTCACCACCATGGTCTCCTGAGACAGGCTGTACTTCAGAGTGTTCAGATCAAAGCCCTCCGGCACGTTGATGAAGTTCACCACCAGCGGCAGTTCCTTGGTCTGGTAAATATTAATGGTCACATCCACCACCGTGGTGTCCATGGTGGTATATTGCAGGCTCAGGGCCTCACCTTCTGCGTCCTGTGCCTCCAGTGTGACTGTCTTGATCTTGCTTTCCGACATGTTTTCCAGATCGGAGCTGGGCTCCACCCGGGCAACAATCCGGTCAATCCGGTCCACCTCGCTGGCAGGGCCGCTTACCGTCACCATACTGGGAGAAGCCACCGTTCCCTGCAGCTTATAACCGTCGGCAATGGTCAGGTCGCTGGCCTGCACCTGGACGGTAAAGGTTTTTTCCTCCACAGAGTCGAACACAACGGTAACGCGTTCGTCCTTGTTCACAGAAGCTTTCACCTGGCTGGCGCTGTCCCGCACCAGAACCCGCAGGGGCAGGGTTACTTCACCGGGCCCATTCACCGAGGAATAATCCGGATAAACCACGAAATCCTCGGCCTTCAGTCCACTCAGATCGTAGCCGTTGCCCTCCAGTTTCAGGGAAACGTTTTTCTGGGGGTTGTTCACGATGTCCAGCCCCTTGCTGGTGTAGCTGGTGGAATTGTAGGTAAAATCCACCGGCACATTGTAAATCGTTGTGCTCTGGTTGGGATTGATCACCATGGTAACCACCATCCACAGTGCCACCGCCAGCAGAATGGACAGGGGGATGGAAAAACGCCGGTCGTCCAGCAGAGACTTATCTTTGTCCTTTTTCATTCTTTTTTCTCCAGAAAGAAGATTTTTTAGGAGTTTCCTGCTGCTCGGGCGGAACCAGCTCCTCCTGCAGCATATTGAACAGATTCTGGCGATCCAGCCGGCGGATCAGTACGCCGTTTCTTGCCAGCGAAATGATACCGGTCTCCTCGCTGACCACCACCACCACGGCATCGGAGTTTTCGCTCATGCCCAGCGCGGCCCGGTGGCGGGTGCCCATATCCTTGCCGATCTCCAGATTATCCGAAAGAGGCAGCACGCAGCCCGCCGCCTTCAGCATACCGTCGCGCACCACCACTGCACCGTCGTGCAGAGGGGTTCCCTCATAGAAGATGGTGCCCAGCATCTCGCGGTTCACATCGCCGTTCAGTGGGGTACCGGTTCGGATGATTTCAGACAGATTGGTGTTGCGCTCCAGTACAATCAGCGCGCCGGTGTTTGTGTCGGACAATTGCTCCGCCGCGTCGCAGATGGCCAGGCAGGCATTCTGCCACTGGGCCCGCAGGCCCGGATCCATCCGACGGCTGCGCAGCAGCTTGGATGCCCACTTGTCTGTGCGGCCCATCTGCTCCAGCGCCCGGCGCAGTTCCGGCTGGAACAATACCACCAGCGCCAGAATACCGACCTGCAGCACACTGTTCATGACCCACATCACGGTGCGCAGCCCCAGAATATAGGCCAGCGCATACACTGCAACCACAACCACTGCGCCCTTGGCCAGCTGAGCCGCCCGGGTCTTGCGGATCACCGCCAGCAGCTCATAGATCACAAAGGCGACGATGGCGATATCCAGAATATTCTGCGGCTGCAGCCAGATGGACATCAGATTGCCCACAAACTGGCTGATCTCAAACCCATTCGCCACAAAAAAACCTCCTGTGCATGCCGCCGCAGCTTTCCTTGCCCGGCGGCACAGCGTTTCGTAATTTCATGTTATCCTTTTTGCCGGCTTCAAAGCCTTCCACGGCTTTACAGGCAACCGGCAATGCTCCGTGAAAAGAGCGGGCTTCTTACAGATTTTCGCCCGCCCCGGTCACGCCATACTTCAGCATGATACTGTTTTTAGTATAGCACACGCCTGCAGGCTTGAAAACCTTTTTTTGCCTGCTGCTCAGCGGGTGATCAGTGCCACCGCATGCACCGCGATGCCCTGCCCTGCTCCGGTAAAGCCCAGCTTTTCCTCGGTGGTGGCCTTCACACTCACCTGCTCCTCAGTGATGCCAAACGCCTGTGCCAGATTGCGGCGCATGGCAGGAATATGGGGCGCCAGCTTGGGCGCCTGGCACAGGATGGTGGAGTCGATGTTTTCGATCTTCCAGCCCTGCTGGGCCATCAGCCGGGCCACATGGCGGGCCAGCTCCAGGCTGTCCGCCCCTTTGTAGGCAGGGTCGGTATCCGGGAAATGCTTGCCAATGTCACCCAGAGCGGCCGCACCCAGCACCGCATCCATCACCGCATGGGCCAGCACATCCGCGTCGGAATGGCCCAGCAGACCTTTTTCGTAGGGGATGTCCACCCCGCCCAGAATCAGCCGGCGGCCCTCTACCAGCTTATGTACGTCGTATCCATGTCCAATGCGCATGCTCGCCTCTCCTTTCAGATCCTCCGGTGTGGTGATTTTATAGTTGGCGTAGTCGCCTGCGGTCAGCACCACCGGTCGGCCGGCCTTCTCGAACAGCTGGCAGTCGTCGGTAATGGAATCGTCCGCCGCCTGTGCCAGCAGCCCCAGATACTGCGCCCGGTCAAAGCACTGGGGCGTTTGCACCGCGAACAGACTCTCGCGGGGAGGTGTGGATTGCACCCGGCTGTCCTCCGCCTGCTTGATCGTATCCTTCATCGGTACCGCTGGGGCTGCTGCACCGGTGGCAGCGGCCGCATGCAGTGCCTGGGTGATCACGGCCTCGCTCACAAAGGGGCGGGCTGCATCGTGGATGGCCACCAGCTCGCCGGTGGCAGCGTTCACCCCATTGCGCACACTGATGGCCCGGGTCTCTCCCCCGCGCACCAGAGTTACCGGCTTTTCACACCCCGCAGCTGCCTTTTGGGCGGGGCCGTCGTTTTCACCGGTCACCAGCACGATGTCCTGCACCAGCGGGTGACGGTCGAAGGCCCGCAGGCTCAGCTCCAGCACGGTGCCGCCGGAAAGACGACAGGCCAGTTTGTCAAAGCCCATCCGGCGGGAAGAGCCGGCGGCCACGATCACAGCAGTTACGGTTTTGTTCATGCTCGGGTGCCTCCTGATGCAAAACCTTCCGCTCTGGCAGAAGATTCCGCTTTCATTCTTTGTAACAGATTCATTATATCGTATCCTGCTCCAAAAATCCACAAAATGTATACAGTGTGCGCACAAAAAGCAGCCGTTCCGGCGCTGCGCACCGGAACGGCCCCTGCTCGCTGTTCTTTTCTTTTCACTCAGGCCTGACGCTGCTTTTTGTCCAGCCGCATCCGGTCGCTGATCATGGCTACAAATTCCGAATTGGTGGGCTTGCCCCGCAGATTGTGGATGGTGTAGCCGAAATAGCTGTTCAATGTATCCACATCGCCCCGGTCCCAAGCCACCTCAATTGCATGGCGGATGGCCCGCTCCACCCGGCTGGCCGTGGTACCGTTCTGCTTGGCAATTTCCGGATAAAGCCGCTTGGTCACCGCGTTGATGTAGTCCTGATCCTCCATGGTCAGCAGAATGGCATCCCGCAAAAACTGGTAACCCTTGATGTGGGCAGGCACCCCAATCTGATGCAGGATCTCGCTGACCCGCACCTCGTCGCTGCCTGTGCCGATCTGCCGGTGCACCGGCGCTTTGCCCAGCGCCTTCAGCGCCCGGCCGGCCAGAATCTGCTCATCAAAGGGGCGCACATAGTAAAAGGCAAACCCACTTTCCAGCAGCTCCTGCTCCGCCTCCTCGTTCTGGAACGGGCCGGTGGCGAAAAAGACCGCGGTGCCGCCCTGCGCTTCGTACCGCTGCTTCACGGCCAGCGCATCCAGGCCGGGCATGAATACCTCCAGCAGAACAGCACGGGGCCGGCATTCCAGCAGCTTTTCCAGCACCTGTGCGCCGTCCCGCGGGCAGACGGTCACTTCCAGGCCGCGGCTTTCCAGCGCTGAAACGCAGGCTGCGGTAGCTTCGCCCAGATCGGTCATCAAAAATTTCATGGTCTCCATTGTTGCTTCCTCCTGTTTT
Organism: Allofournierella massiliensis; assembly: GCF_964241245.1. NCBI lineage: Bacteria > Bacillati > Bacillota > Clostridia > Eubacteriales > Oscillospiraceae > Allofournierella > Allofournierella massiliensis. The sequence goes on along the minus strand of NZ_CAXSWZ010000001.1, from coordinate 156,414 downwards.
TACATCCGTTTTGCGGGTGGTTTCGCTGTGTTGTCTCAACAATGGGAATTTTACCATATATTTCCAGCCATTGCAATACTAAATTCCAGTTTTTACCATCTTTTGGAAAAGTTTTCCTCCTCCATTCCAGCAAATTTTGCTCCGGGTCTTTCAAAGCAGCCAGAAGATGACAGTAATCCTAACGGATCAGGCTGCATTGGATTTGCCTTGCGTCGCCAATATATCCGCTGTTTCCAGCATGGTCTGGGCAAAAATCCCATAGCCCCGGGTGGGGTCGTTCACCAGCACATGGGTTACTGCGCCCACCAGCTTGCCATCCTGTTCGATGGGGCTGCCGCTCATGCCCTGCACGATGCCGCCGGTACTGCTCAGCAGCTGAGGGTCGGTCACGCGAATTACCATGTTCCGGTTGGGATCCTCCTGACTGAGCGACACCCGCTCGATCTCCACATCATACCACCGGGGTGTCGTGCCCTCCAGCGTGGTGAGAATCCGGGCCGGGCCGCAGCGCACCTGCTGCGCCTGTGCCACGATCATATCCTGCCCACTGTGCAGACCCCGGATGCTGCCGTAAACACCGGTGGCTCCATTGGCCAGAATATCGCCCATGGCGATCTGGCTGGTAAACCGGCCTTTCAGCTCGCCGGGCACGCCAGCCTCCCCTTTTTCATAGCCGGTAATGGTCACGGGGGCAATCTCGCCGCTGCGCAGCGCGATGCTCTGGCCGGTGTCCGCGTCGCTGATGGGGTGGCCCAGGCCGCCGTACATCCCGGTGGAATTGTCCACAAAGGTGAGCGTACCGATGCCCGCCGAGGAATCCCGCACCCACATACCCGCTCGCCAAGTACCGCTTTCTTCGTCCTGCATCGGCTCCAACGTGGTGGTGCGCCGCTCTTCGCCCCGCTGGTAAATCACCTCCACCGGGCGGCCGGCGGCCTCCTGCAAAGCATCGGCCACATCCTGATTGCCATGGGTGGCGATTCCATCAATGGAAAGAATGCGGTCGCCTATTTTGAGCCCGGCGCTTTTGGCCGGATTGGCGCCCCCGCCCGGAGCCGGAAGATCGGTAAAGCCCACTACGGTTGCCCCTTCCGCAAACATCTTGATGCCGAAGGGAGTGCCGCACACGGTCACCGCACGCTGATCCACCGCCACCGCGCGCACTGTTTTGACCGGGATGCGCCCCAGAATGCTCAGCGTAACATTATAACTGCCGCCTGCCGGCACAGAGCCGGCCTGGGCTGCACCGCTTTGCTGCATGGGCTGAAGCCAGGGCATTTGGGCAAACCGCAGGGTCTGGCCCTGCTCCACCAGAAAGGTATCGGGCAGCTGCGTATACAAATATCCCCACCCGCACGCAAACAGCGCACCGGCTGCCAAAATGGCAGCCAATCCGCGCCGAATCCAGTAAATCATATGCGCAAACGCTCCTTTGCAAGATGGTCTTATTGCTCAGTATGCGCAGATTGGGACGATTTCATGTAAAACAGTGCCACAGGGCAAACCGCACTGGCTTTTCATTGACAAGTTCCTCGGGATTTTGTTATAATATGGGACACATGCGGATATGGCGGAATTGGCAGACGCGCTGGTTTTAGGGTCCAGTGTCCACGACGTGCAGGTTCAAGTCCTGTTATCCGCACCACGTCGGAATGGACTACGCTCCATTCAAAAAGCCCCGGTCGGTTGACCGGGGCTTTTCTCTTTTATTTTGTCCTCTTTGTTTTCAGCAAATGGTTCACACTTTCAAACCCATTCGGATATGAGCCCGTGGAGGTGATGAACCATCCACGCTTATTCCATATCTTTCGCCTTCATCCCGGCAAGCTCCTTTTTCTTCGCGGCTTCGTGGCCTTCCGCCCACATTAAGAAAAAAGTCAGCGTGGGAAAAACAATGGTTTTCCAGTCCTCCGCCCAGTTTACCCTGCCCCGAAAGAATGCCATCGCCAAAAGAACGAGCCACCCCAGCGGGATAATTCCACCCACATACCAGTATCTGGGCGGGCGGCGGCTGGCCCAGTAATGAAATACAAAAATTGCAAGAGCAATCACAAGCAAAATCGCCACTTTCATTCCGCTTTCCTCCTTACAGGTCTTTCGCTCTCATATACTCTATTTCTTTCTGCTGCATTTTCTGATATTTATCTCGCCCTGTTCCCCAGTCCCCAAAGAATACCGTATTCAGGATGACAAACGGAAAAACATACCGCAGTTCCAGAGGAACAGCACCGCTGGCAAAAACCCAGACCGATCCCGCAAGAATCAGGCCCGGAATAATCCCACCCCACAGGGGATTTTTCATCTTTGTACACAAAAGATACTCCGCCACCATCAAGACCAGAGCAATGGCAAAGCCTGCAAGCAGTTCCAGAACCGTTCCGTCAATCATTTTTACCTCTTCCTTTCCTTACAGATCTTCTGTTTACAATCCTTTCAATTTTTCTGCACATCTGTGCTCCTATCACCCTGTCAGCGAAGGTCACCTGTCCAAAAATCAGTATCTGGCGGCGTCCCAATCTTCCATACACTTCAAAAGGCCGCTGTCAACGATCGTGAAAGCCCAATGTTGCATCCGTTATTCTCTTTTCTCCTGTTTATACTTATCAATGATGAGCTTTGCTGTTTCCAGATCAATTCGAGAATCTACCGCCAGACCTTTAATAAAGGTGGTGAAGGGTTCCTCTTCCTTTTGGTCACCCAATTCAATTTTCTGAATCAATTTATCCAGCCGAAGGCGAACGGTTGGATAAGATACCTCGTACAGCCGGGCAATTTCTTTCAGCGATCCGGATTTCAGAACAAAATTCTTCAAAAATGCAATGTCCTCCGGCTCCAGCGCAAGAATCCACTGTGGAATTTTATCAATCTCCATTTCAATTTCCCTTTCGCTTTGTATTTAACTATATTAAATATAACATAAATAATGTTAAAGTCAATAGGAAGCTATTTTTTCTTTTCTTTAAAGCAGAAAGAGCAGGGAACCATCTTGTCCCCTGCTCTTCACAGCTCATCCAAATGCTAAGCAACCCATCCAGGTTTGGTACTATCCTGCAATTGCAAACCAGGCCAGCAGTGCAAGCCCAACCATTCCTGCGCCGATTGCAACCCAGAGATACGGCTTTTCTCCATGCTGGTCATATTTGTAAAACAGACTGGCCGCAGCCCCGACAAACAGCAGAGCCAGACTGCCCTTCCATGCCGGGTTTCCCTTAACAAGACACAGAATGGTCAGAATCTGGGTGGCGGCTGTCATAAATTCCAGCGCGGTGATTTTGGAGCGGGCATCAACCTCCTGGTTCCACTGTTCCTTTATTGGGCAAGTGCTCTGCGGATTCTCACCGTTTTCCCTGTTCATTTCCGGATTCATCTCATTCGCTCCTCTCCAGAACCTTTTTCCTGTAGCTTACTCCATAGTATCACTGCCACATTTCAATTTCAATTCGCCTGTGGTAGAATAAAATCAATAAAAGGAGATGAGCTTTTTTGAACAGGCTTCTATTCCGGTTGATCCCCCGCAACATAAACAACCCAAATGTGGAATCTATTGGTACACCTGCTGCACCATTCAGCACCGTACCAACGTCTGTTTTGCGGCCATTTTTGCCCTGTGCTTTTCTGCCTTTCCGGCAGTGTACGCGCAGGGCTTTTCTGTTTTTTTATCCCGTTGAGGCGTTGCGCAGGCCAGAAATGATTGTAACGAAGTTATGCCTGATTGATTTCATCATAGAGACTTATGCGAAAGGGGGACCTTCAAATGCCCGATTCCAAAGAGCCGCGCCGCAATTCCCCGGCACATCCCGTGGATACTTCTTCAAATCCAGAATCAGAAGCCTGTAACAGTAACTCGGTCTACCAGACAGCAAAATGGGCTGCCGCCCGCTGGTGCCGCTGGATCCCGCTGGCTTTGCTGGTTGCGCTTGTATTCTGTCTGGCCATGTTCAGCCAGACTGCCGAGTTCCGGTGGCTGCTCGGGGCCCTTACCTGCCCTCTCGTATTGATCGTCCTTCTGGTTATACTGCAATGGAGTGCCCTTCGCCGGCACTGGGTTTGCCCACAGTGCGGGCATCCACTTCCTCTGCTTCGAGACGCTCTGCTCGTTCAGATGAAATATACCGCCTGCTGTCCTCACTGCGGGTACAACCTGGAATCGGCTGCACTGGCGGGGCAGACACAGCCAGAAGAAGTCGCCGGAACCTCGCTTTCCCCTGCATCCGAAGGAACCTTCCCCCCTGAACTGACCGTGATGTCTCTTCCCGTGCCGGCCAGCCCCTGGCCCACCCGAATCTGCGGCACAGCCGGTTTGGTAGCGGCCGTACTGATTCTTTTCGCAAGCTGGAAAACCGGCAGCAGCGGTCCTTTTTTCTGGAAGCCAATTGCTGCCGTGGTCTGTCTGCTGATGGCCCTGATGCTGCTTTTCTGCCGTCCGTCCCGCCTGCCAGAATCCATTCATCCCACGGTGATGGTGCGGGAATGCCGCTGGGTGGTCTGGTTTGCTATTCCCATGTGGCTGATCGGCATCATCACCGTCCTTGCCGGAGCAGCAGCCCCGCAGCCGGATGGGAACACTGTCGCCCTCGTACTTCTTGTCGGTGTGTTATTCTCCCCTTTGGGAGTCTGGTGCCTTCTTGACCATCACAACCGCGCTCTGTATCTCTGGGAGGAAAATTCCGCAACCCGTTTGGCATACAGCGATTTTTTTGGCCGCCTGCGCTGCTTTGATGCCGGTCAGATTGTATCCGTTCGGCTGACTGTCAACAAGTCTGTTCACCTGCTGGACGCAAACGGCAACAAGCTGGCCGCCGTGGAAACCATGATGCCCGGTTTCAACAATCTGCAGAACTGGCTGAAGGAGCGGGGCCAGATGCCGGTACCGACGCCCGCCATGAAAAAGGCAACAGCAACCAGAAACCGCTCCGCACCGGAACCCCTTTGCTGGAAAGAAGAATACCGTACCCGCTGGCACAATCATCTGAATGAGATTCGCTTCGGGATGTGGGTCACCGTGGTCCTGCTTGGACTGGGCGGAATTCTTCCGGCCGCTCTGTATCTGAAAGGTGTTCTCTCTTTCATGCCCATGATCTGGCTGATCACTCTCGCCCCGATTCCCTTCTTTGTAATCTGTTTTCGTTTTTCTCCGGTGCTGCTGTTTGAGGAACGCGCCAAACCCGCTACGGACGAATGGCGCGCCATGCACATCAAGGCCCCCTTTGTTCTTCTGCTCTGGTTCACTTTGCCTTACATTGGGCAGGTTTATTTCCTCTGGTCTCGCTGGATTATGCAGGTGGCAGAGCCCGGTCTGGCGTGGGGCATTCAGAGTGTGCTTCTGGCCGCTCTGCTGATTGCCCTGTTCGCACGGCTCACCCCTCGCCGTTTGCGTCAGGAATCCGTCATGCTGGTGGGGCTCCTGCTTATCTTCTTTTCCACCACGTTTGTATACGGGGCCAATCTGATGCTCAGCGGGCCGGTTGTCCATTCCCCGTTGGTGATTCTGGGCAGCCACGCCGCAGACCCCACGGACGACGAAGACCTCTCCACCCTGACCGTACAGCTGGCAGACGGCAGCGAAACAACGCTGAATGTACTCGACAATACCTACAAGGCCGCGCTGTCCGGTGAAGAGCTGGTGCTCTGCCAGCGGAAAAGCCCGCTGGGAATCGTTTTTGTGGGGATTCATCGACCAGACACACACAGGTGACGGGTGTCCTCTTCCCCTTTGGCTGCGGGTATGGTAGAATGTTGAGAAATGCCAAAAGCAGGAGATTCAACTATGGAACCAAATGCAGCCAAAACCGGACGCAGACAGCACGCCCTTCTTCAGGTGCTTGCAAACAACAAGGGCAACCCCCGCACCCTGATTCTGATCGAGCCGCTGTGGGGGATCCCCTATAACCTGATCACGCCCTTTGCCACCCTTTATATGTATACCCTTGGCGTGACCGATGTGCAGATCGGACTGATTCTGTCGGTAACCATGGTGGTGCAGGTAATCATCGCCTTTCTGGGCGGCATTCTGACCGACAAGCTGGGCCGGAAATTCACCACCATGCTGGGGGACTTTTTCGGCTGGGCAATCGCCTGCCTCGTGTGGGCCGTATCGCAGAATTTCTGGATGTTTCTGGCTGCGGCGGTGCTCAACTGTTTTGAGCAGGTAAACCAGACGGCCTGGTTCTGCCTGCTTATCGAGGACGCCAACCCCGGCGACCTGGTGGAAATCTACACCTGGGTGACCATCGGCGGGCTGGTGGCAGTGTTTTTTGCCCCTCTTTCCGGCCTGTTCGTAAATGCCTACTCCATCGTACCGGTGGTGCGGGTGCTGTATTTCCTGTTTGCCCTCACCATGGTGGCAAAAACGCTGATTACCTTCCGTTTTTGCCATGAAACCGGGCAGGGCCGCATCCGGCGGGAACAGACCCAGGGTGTTTCCGTGCTGCAGATGCTGGGGGATTACCGCCAGCTGATCCCCAGTCTGCTGCGCAGTCCCGGTCTTGTAAAGGCGATGGCCGTTTCCGTGATTCTGTACATCACCACCATGATCAACAACAGCTTTTTCAGCCTGTATGTGACCCAGCGGCTGGGGCTTTCAGAAAACTTTCTGGCCCTGTTCCCCATTCTGAACGCCTCGGTGATGCTGATCTTCATGGTAGGCCTACAGCATCGGCTGCACTTTGAGCGGTTCCGGATGCCGCTTTGGATCGGGCTGACCCTTTACGGCGCGGGCGCACTGGTGCTGATTCTTGCACCATTGGGCAGTTTAACTGCGGTTCTTCTGTATGTATTTCTTACTGCCGTGGGCGCCGCACTGGTGAACCCGCGCAAGGATGCGCTGCTCCAACTGAATCTGGATGCGCAGGAACGGGCCCGGATGAACGCCCTGATCATTGCTTCCACGGTGGCGCTCTCCTCTCCCTTCGGCTATCTGGCAGGGCTGCTTTCCAGCCTGGACCGTCGCCTGCCCTTCGTGTTCAGCTTTCTGCTGTTCGCCGCCGCCATGCTGGTGGTGGCCCGTATCCGGGAGCCACAGGTCACCGAACAGCCGGAATAAGCCTTCGATTACAACACAAAAAAGCTGTTTCCTCAAGCGCAGAGGAAACAGCTTTTTATTTGTATGGTTCATCCGGCACAGGCTTCTGCCGTACCGGTCTGCACAACGGCTTTCATCGCAGGCGCATTGCTCCGGGTGGGAACAATAGCCTCCGCCAGCTCCTTCACCGAAGGGAACAGAAACCGGGGCGGGTGGGCAAAGGCTGCCGCATCCTGCAGGGTAGCCTCACCGCTCAGTACCAGAGCGGTATCCACCCCCGCATTCACACCGCACAGAATATCGGTATACAGCCGGTCGCCCACCACCAGAGTTTCTTCCGGGGTGCAGCCTGTGCGCTGCAGGGCGTATTCCACCATGGCCGGCTCCGGTTTGCCGATGAAACGGGGCCGCTTGCCGGTGGCGGTTTCGATCATGTTGCAGATGGCGCCGCAGTCCGGCAGATAGCCGAATTCCACAGGGCACACCAGATCCGGATTGGTGGCAATGTATTCCGGTTCGCCCTCGGTGAGCAGCCGGCACACATCCTTGATCTTCTCATAATTAAGCTGGTTGTCATACGACACCAGCACGCAGTCGATACCGGGCTGCAGGCTGGTGGTGATATGAATGCCGTTTTCCTGGCACTCCTGCAAAAAGGAGTCGGTGGCGAGGCCATAAATCAGCCTACCCGCACAGTGTTCTTTCAGATACTGGATGGTCGCATAAGCGGCTGTGATGTACTGATCCGGGCCGGTCTCCACCCCAAGTTGTCGGAAAAAGCGGATATAATCCCGAGTACTGCGGGTGGCGTTGTTGGTGATGAAGATAAACTGCCCGCCGCGCTGACGAATGGCTTCCAGAAAGGCGCCCGCCCCGTCGATCAGGCCGTCGCCCTTGCAGATGGTCCCATCAATATCCAGCAGAAAGAGTTTTTTCTGACGCAGCTGTTCCACCGGCGGCTTACTCCTTTTCCCCCAGCTCTGCGCGCACCTGCAGCGCCAGCCTGGGGTCGTTGGTGATCACTGCATCCACCCCGCGCTCCATCAACAGGCGCATATCCTCCGGGCGGTTCACAGTCCATACCCGCACAGCAAGGCCACTCTGCAGATAGTCGGTGAGGAAATCCGCCATTTTCACATGCCACAGGGCGGGATGCAGTCCCTTCACTCCGTGACGGGCAGCATATTTTTCCACCTCAAAAATCACATCACTGAACAGATACGCAGTCTCAGCAGCGGGATCCAGACGGCGCACTTCTTCGATGCTGTAATGGTTGAAGGAGGAGTAGATCACCCGATCCTGCATGCCCAGCTCCTTCACCAGCTCCAGCGTCTTTTTCTCGATGCCCTCGTACCACAGAATGCCGGTTTTCAGTTCAATGTTCACCTGCATCTTGCCGGGGCGCACCAGTTCCAGCACCTGACGCAGGGTGGGAATGCGGGCCGCTTCATAGCCTTCCATGTGATTGTCCGCCCGAAGAGCCTGCAGCTGAGCCAGTGTGTGATCCTTCACAAGACCCTTGCCGTTGGTGGTGCGTTCCAGCTTCTCGTCATGGATGACCACCAGCTCCCCGTCCGCGCTCAGATGCACATCCAGCTCGATGCCCTCGGCCCCCTGCTCCATGGCAAGGCGGAAGGCTTCCAGCGTATTTTCGGGCGCGTACTCACTGGCACCCCGGTGAGCAAATACTTTGGTCTGTTTCATGGGTTCATACTCTCCTTTTTCGTACATTCAAGCCGAAAGACCGGGAAAAGAGAAGTCTTTTCCCGGTCGTGCTTCCGGCGATGGGAAGATCAGCCGTTGATCAGGTTATAGGTCTCGATGGTTTCGTTCATCTGATCTGCAATGGACTGTACAGCCTCCTCGGGAGTCTGGCCGCCACTCAGCATCTCCTCAATCTCGGTCTCCACGATCTGGCGGGACTCGGGGAACACGCTCAGCAGAGCGCCCGCATACTGGGGAGCGGAATCATGCAGCTGGTCGATGGCGGTCTGGAACTGAGGATACTGCTCCATGTTCTGCTTGTAGGTATCCTGCTCGGCAGCAGCGGTGGTTACAGGGAAATAACCGGTCTGGGCATTCCAGTAAGCCTGAGACTCGGGCGAAATCAGGAACTCGATAAAGCGCCAGGTGGCCGCGGCCCTGGTCTCGTCGTTGTTGTTCAGGGCCCACAGAGAGCCGCCGCCAATGGACACGCCGCCCTCATCAGAATCATTGACCTTGGGGAAGTAGGCGGTGCCTACCTCAAAGGAATCGCCGCTGTCCTGCAGAACCTGCTTCAGAGAAGCGGTGCTGCCGAACATCATGGCAGCCTTGCCGGAGGTGAAGTCGGTGGTGGCAGTGTCGCTGCCGGAGCGGCCCACATTGGGGGCAATGCCCGCATCGTACAGCTCCTTCCAGCCATTCAGAATGTTCAAAGCGCCACCGTTGGAATCGAACACCACACTGGTAGCGGCCGCGTCACGGCCGTTGCCGTTGTCCACCAGATCCAGGCCCTGCTTGCCCATGAACTGCTCGAACCACCAGCCATACACACTGATGGCAATGGGCTCGGTACAGCCGGCCTCCTTCAGCTTTTCGCCGGCCTCGGCAATCTCGGAGAAGCTGGTGGGAACCTGCTCAATGCCGGCGGCCTCGAACATATCCTTGTTGTAGTACAGCAGAGGGGTGGAGGAGTTGAAGGGCATGGAGTACAATCCGTCGCCGGTGGTGTAGTAGGCGGCGATGTTGGGCTCGATCTGGGAAATGTCGTAACCGGAAGCATCGATCATCTCCTGCATGGGGATGACCCAGCCGGAATCGATCATGAAGCGGGTACCGATGTCGTAAATCTGCACCAGATCCGCGCCCATGTTGCCGATCTGGGCGCTCTTGAGCTTGTTGATGGCATCGTCATAACTGCCCTGATACACGGCCTCCACGGTGATACCGTACTCGTTTTCGGCGTTGAACTTGTCCACCAGATAGGTCATGGCCTCGCCGTTCACGCCGCCCATGGAATGCCAGAAGGTGATCTTGGTTCCATTGGTGTCCACATTGGCAAAATTCTCGCTGATCAGGCCGGAGGTCTGGGTCGTGGTCTGCGCAGCGGTGGTCTCGGCGGTGCCGGCGGCCACGGAGGAATCGCCTGCGGCGCCCGCACCACAGCCGGCCAGAGTGGTCATTGCCATTGCGGCGGCCAGAACGCCCGCCAGGATCTTCTTTTTCTGCATTTCTTTTCTCTCCTCAAAACTTATTATACTTCGTTGCTTATCCTTTTTCTATTTACAAACGGCATTTTGCCGGTTGCATCGCTTGTCAGCCCTTCACCGCACCGGAGAACATGCCCCGGATCAGCTGCTTCTGGCCCACCACAAAGATGATCATACTGGGGATGATCACCGAAACCACACCGGCCATCATCAGAGTAATGGACTGGGCATCGGTGTTGTCCAGCATGCTGATACCGATCTGCACGGTGCGCATCTCCTGAGAACCGGTAACCAGCAGGGGCCACATGTACATGTTCCAGGCGTTGATGAAGGTGTAAACAGACATTGCCCCGATGGCGGATTTGGTAAGGGGCAGCAGAATTCGCACGATGAAGCGCAGGTTGCCGCAACCATCCAGCTTGGCGGATTCGTACAGCGAGATGGGGAAGGTCATATAGAACTGGCGGAACAGGAAAATCCCCATGGCGGAGGTGAGTGAGGGCACAATCAGCACGATATAGGTATCCAGAATGCCCAGCTGGCTCACGGTCAGGTAGTTGGAAATGATGGTGGCTTCGCCGGGTACCATCATGGTGGCCATCACCAGCATGAACAGCAGGTTTTTGCCCTTGAAGTTCAAAAACGAGAAGGCAAAGGCTGCCAGCGAGCAGGTGATGATCTGGCCCAGCGTAATGCAGCCGGCCACAATGAAAGAGTTCAGGATAAAGCGCAGCAGGGGCACCTGAGCCCAGGCGCGCAGGTAGTTTTCCAGCGTGGGGGCGCTGGGGATCAGGTTCATATCCATGGTGAACAGCTCGCTGCCGGTCATCAGAGAAACGCTGACCGCATACAGCAGCGGGAACAGCATGAACAGGGCAACCACCACATTCAGGGTCACCAGCACGCCGGTTTTGATCCGGCGGCGGCGCAGCGCGGCAGCACTCATCCGGCGATGCAGCGCGGCCAGCTGCTCTTCGGTATACTGGCCCCGGCGCAGCACGCCGCTCATCGGGGCCTTCTGGTTCACAGGCATATCCATTTAATACTTGACTCCCTTCTTTTCCACTTTGAACATGACCAGTGTCAGCGCCATGATGATCAGGAACAGGATGACGGACTGGGCAGCCGCACTGCCGAACTTGTAATTGAAGAAGGCGTCGCGGTAGATGGAATATACAATCAGATTGGTGGATTCACCGGGGCCGCCCTGGGTCAGGATCTTCACCTGACCGAAGGACTGGAACGCCTGAATGATGTTGACCACCAGCGTGTAGAAGATGATGGGGCTCAGACCCGGCAGGGTGAGCCGGAAGAATTTCTGAACACTGTTGGCACCATCCACCGAGGCACGCTCGTAGATGGACTCATCAATGTTGCCAAGGCCTGCGGAGAAATAAAGGAAATTGATGCCGCTGTTCAGCCAGGCGGTGAGCACTGCCACACAGATCAGGGCATAGCGGGGATCGCTGATCCAGTTGATGTCCAGCCCGGTGAGTTTGTTGAACACACCAATGGTGGGGTTCAGGATCACCTTGAAGATCATGGCCGCGCCGCTGGAGGCAATGGCCATGGGCAGCGCATAAGCGGTGCTGAAGGCCCGGATGCCCGGAAAGGTCTTGCTGCACAGCACCGCGGTGGCAAGGCCCAGCAGCATGCTGCCGAACACCACGATCACCACAAAAATCAGGGTGACCAGAATGCTGTTGTAAAAGCTCTCGGAGGTGAGCAGATCGGTGTAGTTTTCCAGCCCCACGAAGATCTTGGCTCTGCCCAGCTTATCGGTGAGGAACAGGCTCAGATAGATGGTCTTGAAAAACGGATAAAACAGGAACATGCCGAACACGGCAAAGCAGGGGATCAGGTAACAATAGGGGCTCACGCCGGTGAGCCGTTGACGTAACTGGTTCATTCGCAATCGCTCCACTGATAAAAAAGATTCTGTTCGGTCTCACCATCGAAGAAGTGGACCTTTTCCATATCCAGCCAAAGGGTGGCGGCTTCTCCCGCACGGGCTCCGGTACGTTCCTTCACCCGGGCGGCAAATTCACCGTCGGCGGTTTCCAGATGCAGAATGGTCTCGTGGCCCAGGCCCTCGCAGGCGGTAAGGCAGCCATCCATACGGCCCATCACCCGGTTCTCCGCCCGCGTGGGCAGAATATCCTCCGGGCGAATGCCCAGCACCACTTCCCTGTTCCGGCACCGGGGCCACAGGCCCGCCGCCTGGTCAAAGGTCAGCGGCAGACGCATCCCCTGGCTTGTGCAAAACTCGATGCAGCCATCGCCTTCCTCCACGGTACCGCGGAGGAAGTTCATGGCCGGCGAGCCGATGAAGCCCGCCACAAACAGATTGGTGGGGCGGCTGTACAGCTCGGCAGGGCTGGCCACCTGCTGGATGCGCCCCTCTTTCATCACCACGATCCGATCGGCCAGAGTCATGGCCTCGGTCTGGTCGTGGGTCACATAGATCATGGTTGCGCCCAGCTTCTGGTGCAGTGCCGCCAGCTCCACCCGCATGTGGACCCGCAGCTTTGCATCCAGATTGGACAGCGGTTCGTCCATCAGAAAGGCCCGGGGCTCGCGCATGATGGCGCTGCCGATGGCCACCCGCTGCTTCTGCCCGCCGGACAGCTGGCCCGGGCGCCGGTTCAGCAGATGCTTGATGTCCAGCATTTCGGCGGCTTTGTCCACCCGCCGGGCAATCTGCTCCTTCGGCACCTTGCGCACCGACAGGGAAAACGCCATATTGTCATATACACTCATCTGCGGATACAGGGCATAGTTCTGGAACACCATGGAAAGGTCCCGCTCACCGGGTTCGGCATAGTTGCACAGCTCATCACCAATCCACAGCTCGCCTTCGGAGATTTCCTCCAGACCGGCAATCATGCGCAGTGTGGTGGATTTGCCGCAGCCGGAGGGACCTACGAACACGATGAATTCCCCATCCCGGATGTGCAGCGAGAAATTATCCACTGCACGCTGGCCCTTATCGTAAACTTTGCTGATATTCTTCAAAACGATCTCTGCCATATTGCTTTTCTCTTCCCCCTTGTCTGCACCGGGTCGCCCTCACTTCTTCCGGGGCGCACCGCCCGGTACACTGGGTATGATACCGGATTCTTTTTTCCGTTTCCGCCGCTTTCCGGTAAATCGTTTGTAAAAAGCCGGAAAAGCAAATTCTTCCAGAAATCTCCAAAAATCATCACAAGTTCCACCTGCCAAACATGGCAAAAACAAGGCCCCGGCAGCGCAGAGGGGGAATTCTGCGCCACCGGGGCAAGGAAAGAGGAGAATGGATTGGTTGTGTTAAATTTTGTTAAGCCTTTGCAAGTTTTTTCAGCAGTTTATCGGATAACCTCCGCCCGGGCCATGGCCTGACGGTAATCACGATGATCGGTGAAAATCTCGTTCTTGTAGGGATTCTTCTTCTGCTCCACCGACCGTTTGATGATGATGGCCAGCACGATTACATTGGCTGCCAGCGCCAGAATGGCGATCACGCCCTGCATGGTGGGATTCGCGGTTGCGGGGCGCACGGAGGCATCCATCACACCGTCGGAATAGAGCACCGGCAGGGTGCTGAACACGCTGTAATCCTGGAAGGCGGGGAACACCTGGGCAAACATGCACCACAGCGCCAGCGTGTTGGCCCGGTTCTGAATCCAGCCGCCCTTATTCCACAGCGCGTTGGCAAAGGTGGGGGCCAGCAGCAGGGCCAGACCGCAGTACCAGGCATGGGTGGGCAGATTATTGTAGGTGTACTCGAAGTTCCACAGGTCGTAAGCGATGATGAAGTAAATGGTCATATCCGGCCAGAGCATGTCGTCGTGCTTTTTGGAAGAATAGATGCCCCACCAGCCGGTCATGCACAGGATGTTCAGGATACCGGCAATGCCGTTGACCCAGTTCCACCAGCCGCCGTACAGCCACACATTCTCGCTGGACAGCCACCACCGGTCGCCGGTAGCCGCCAGAGCCATGGCGCCCCGGATACCGGATTCAAAATCGCTGCATACGGCGATCAGAATGTTAATGGCCACAATGGCAAAGGGGAACACCCTGAACCAGGGCTGCTTGCCGATGCCCCACTTATACTTGATCATCATGAAGCCGATGCAGCCTGCGGTGGCCGCATACAGCTTGGCATAGTGAAACCAGCTGTTCATGTGCACATAAGTGGGATTATTCAACGCCCACTCGGCCCCCATGGCCGCGCCCACATAGATGGACACGAAATACACGGTGAGCGCCGCGGGCAGAATCAGAAAGAAAAACACCCCTCCCTGTTTGGTGCGGCGGGAAAGCTCGTTCAGCACCACCAGGCCCGCAAAGACCAGCACCCAGCCCAGCAGCTGGAAACCGGCGTTTTCTCCATAAATCTGGAACAACATGATAAATTTCCTCCTTTGCCGGTGCGTTTTGTGCATCGGCTTTTTCCAATTGTGGCAACACCGCATAATTCACGGCGAATGCCTCAGGCGGCGTATCACGCCAAAATTTCCCGTACTATTTTCCAAAAAATTTTCCGGCGCGCTCCACCACCTGAAATTGTGCGGTATTGCCTTAGCTTTTCAGACCCGGCCGCAAACCGGGCACTGGATTTCCCCCTCTCCTTCCGGTTCGGGGGGAACGTCGTTTTCTTCGGGCACCTCGATCTCCTTGATGAGCATCTCGCTGCCCTGCAGCAGGTGGGTCTGCTGCGAACCGCAGACCGGGCAGGTTTTGCCGTGGGGCACGGTGGGATAAATCTCGCCGCAGTCCTCGCACAGGGTCTGGGCAGGGATGGTTTCCACCCGCAGCTGCGCGCCCCTGAGCAAATCCGAGCGGTCGGCCGCCCAGCGCCAGCAGTCCTGCAAATAGTGCTCCACCACACCGGACACCTCGCCCAGCTGCAGGGTCACCGCGCTGACCCGGGGCACCCGGTTTTTGCGGCCCACCTCTTCCACACCGCGGATGATGTGGAACACAATGCCCAGTTCATGCATGGCTCATTTCTCCTTTTTGCCGAAGCGGATCTTCATTTCCCGCTTGAGCATATAAGGCAGGATGGCCTTGAACTTGTCCTCACTGCGCACCATGTTGCTGCAATCGGGCAGCTCGCGGGAAAGATGAATCGCGTCGAACTCGCACTTGGTGGTGCAGAGGCCGCAGCCGATGCACTTGTTGGGATCCACCACCGATGCGCCGCAGCCAAGGCAGCGGGCGGTCTCGGTTTTCACCTGCTCCTCGGTGAAGGTGCCGTGGGCATCCCGGAAGGAGCGGGTGTGGTCAATGCGGCCGTCCATGGCGGGATACTGGCGGGCGGCGGTGTCGTAGCCGGTGAGGACCGCGTTGTCCTTGTCCAGCTCAATAAACTGCCGGCGGTCCCGGCCGATGGTCATGCTGGTGTTGGGCTGCACGAACCGATGAATGGACACTGCGCCCTGCTTGCCCGCGGCAATGGCGTCGATGGCAAAGCTGGGCCCGGTGTACACGTCGCCGCCCACGAACACATCCGGCTGGGCGGTCTGATAGGTCAGCGGGTCTGCCTGTGCCCGTCTGCCGCCACCCAGCTGCACGGTGCTGCCGGTGAGCAGCCCGCCCCACTGGATGCTCTGGCCGATGCTCATAAACACCTGATCACAGGGCACCGTCATGGTGTCGTTCTCGTCGTAAACCGGGGCGAAGCGGCCGTTTGCATCGGTGACCGATACGCAGCGCTTGAACTCCACGCCGGTAACCTTGCCGTTTTCCTGCAAAATGCGGCTGGGGCCCCATCCGCAATGGATGACCGCACCCTCCTGCCGGGCCTCGGCGATCTCCTCCGGGGAGGCAGGCATCTGGTTTTCCCGCTCCAGGCAGTACATGGCCACTTCCTTCGCACCGCAGCGCAGGCAGGAGCGGGCCACGTCGATGGCCACGTTGCCGCCGCCGATCACCACCGCCCGGCCCCTGACCGGGGTGGTCTCGTCTTCACTGACCCGATGGAGGAACTCCACCGCGGTGGTCACGCCCTCGGCGTCCTCACCGGGAATGCCTGCCAGCCGGCCGCCCTGGCAGCCGATGGCCAGATAGAAGGCCTTGTAGCCCTGGGCGCGCAGCTCGTCCAGCGTCACGTCCCGGCCGACCTCCACATTGCAGCGGATCTCCACGCCCATCTGGCGCAGCACCTCGATCTCCGCGTCCACCACATCCTTCTCCAGCTTGTAGGAGGGAATGCCGTAAACCAGCATGCCGCCGGGGCGGGCGTTTTTCTCAAACACGGTGGGCCTATACCCCTTCTTCGCCAGGAAGAAGGCACAGGACAGGCCCGCCGGGCCAGCACCCACGATGGCAATCTTATCATCGAAGCCGCCCCGGTTGGAGGGGGGCTGGATGGGCGGCACATAACGGGTGGCCGCGTCCAGATCCTTCTGGGCGATGAACTTTTTCACCTCGTCGATGGCCACCGCCTGATCGATCTTGCCGCGGGTGCAGGCGTCCTCACAGCGGCGATTGCACACCCGGCCGCACACCGCCGGGAAGGGGTTCTCCTGCTTGATCAGGGCCAGTGCCTCGGTGTAGCGGCCCTGCGCCGCCATTTTCAGATAGCCCTGCACCGCGATGTGCGCGGGGCAGGCGGTCTTGCAGGGTGCGGTGCCGGTGTCGTGGCAGTTGGTGCGGTTGGTATCCCGGTAGTTGATGTCCCACTTTTCCGGGCCCCATTTTACCCGATCCGGCAGCTCCTGCCGGGGGTATTCCACCGGGCCGTCCTTGGTGCAGAGCTTCTGGCCCAGACGCACCGCGCCCGCCGGGCAGTATTCCACACAGCGGCCGCAGGCCACACAGTTTTCGGTGGTCACGCTGGCCACATAGGCCGATCGGCTCATGTTGGGGGTATTGAACAGCTGACTGGTACGCAGGGCGTTGCAGATGTTCACATTGCAGTTGCAGATGGCGAAGATTTTATTCTCGCCGTCAATGTTGGTGATCTGGTGCACAAAACCGTTGTCCTCGGCGCGCTTTAAGATGCGCAGCACCTCGTCCCGGTCCACATAGTGGCCTTTGTTGGTCTCCACCAGATAGTCCGCCATATCGCCCACGCCGATGCACCAGTCCTCCGGGTCATCGCCGCAGCCCTCGCCCAGTTTGGCGCGGGACATGCGGCAGGAGCAGGGGCTGGCGGCGTACTTGCCGTCATACTTGTCCAACCAGTGGGAAATATGCTCGATATCCACCGAGCGGTTCTCGGTCTGGATGGCCTGCTCCACCGGGATCACATGCATGCCGATGCCCGCGCCGCCGGGCGGCACCATGGCGGTGATGTGCTCCAGCGGCAGGAAGGTCATGCGCTCGAAAAAGGCGGTGACCTCCGGGTGCTCGTCGATCTGCTGCTGCTTCATATTGAAGAACTCGGCACTGCCGGGCACGAACATGGGCAGCACATACTGCTTTTCCCGCCGCTCGTTTTCCCAGTTGTATTCCAGCAGGCCCACATTGCTCATTTCCTGCAGCAGGGGCTCCAGCTCCTGGGCAGGCTTACCGGTGACCTTCACCAGCTGCGGCAGAGTCATGGGCTTGCGCACCTTCATCTTCAGGGCCACGTCCGCCATCTCATCGGTAACGATACCCGCAAGGCCCCAGTATTCCGGGTCCTCGGCGGTGAGCGGGCGTAATTTTGCGGGCACCCGGTCGGTGATCTTCTGGCCCAGCTTTAAAATCTTCTCCCTCGGCTTTTCGTCCTTCGGGATGGAAAAGGGCAGCTTTTCTTCATCCAGCGGAAAATGGGTTTGGCTCATATCCTTTTGTCCTTTCCTTTGTCTCTCAGCTCTTCCAGTCCTTCACCTGGGTGCGCAGCCAGTCGGCCCAGGCCTCGATGCCTTCGCCGGTTTTGGCGCAGACGGGAATGACCACCGCGTTCGGGTTGCGCATGCGGATGTACTCCCTGCATTTTTCCAGATCAAAATCGAAATAGGGCATTACATCCATCTTGTTGATGAGTACCACGTCGCACACCGAGAACATCAGCGGGTATTTCAGGGGCTTGTCGTGGCCTTCCGGCACCGACAGGATCATCGCGTTCTTCACCGCGCCGGTATCAAATTCTGCCGGGCAAACCAGATTGCCCACATTCTCCAGAATGGCCAAATCCACATCCCCGGTGCCCAGTGCCTCCAATCCCTGACGGGTCATATCCGCATCCAGATGGCACATGCCGCCGGTGTGCAGCTGGATGGCCTTCACACCGGTCTCCGCCATGGCCCTGGCATCCACGTCCGAGTCGATGTCCGCTTCCATCACGCCGATGCGCATTTCCCCTGCCAGCGCCTTCACCGTCTGTTTCAGGGTGGTGGTTTTGCCCGCGCCCGGCGAGGACATCAGGTTCAGAAGAAACACGCCCTTTTCCTTCAGTTCTCTGCGCAGGATGCTGGCCTGTTCGTCGTTGGATGCGAACACGCTCTGCTTGATTTCGATCACACGCACCTTGCTGTTTGTATCCGCCATGGGTCCCCCTCCTTGTTGTTGCGGCGGGTACTCTGGCCAGACCAGAGTGCATCGCTTTCGTTTCTTCCCGCCGTCCAGCTGTTAATAGCTTAACATTCCCATGATATCGCGTCAATCAAATACCAGTTTTTCAGAGAACAGCCCAAAAGAATGGCTTTTCCTTAAGCGAATTGCATGGTAAAATAAGCTTGTGGTATGTGGTATAGCCACAACAAAAGACGAGGTGATTTGCATGCCCTTTGAAAAACTGAATTCCCCCAGCCTGAAACAACTGTTCGTGCGTCAGCTGCAGGGGATGATTCTTTCCGGTGAACTGCCCATGGGCAGCCAGCTTCCCCCGGAACGGGAGCTGGCCCGCCAGATGCAGGTGAGCCGGGCGGTGGTGAACGGCGGTCTGGCCGAGCTGGCCCAGCAGGGTTTTCTGGAGGTGCGCCCCCGGCAGGGCACCTGTGTGGCGGACTACCGCCGCAAGGGCAACCTTTCCACCCTGATTGCCATCATGGAATATCGGGACGGCATACTGGGCAAGGATGAGATCCGTTCGCTGCTGGAGGTGCGTCAGGCGCTGGAGCATCTGGCGGTGACCTCTGCCATCCGCCATGCATCGGACGAGGCGCTGGACAGCCTGGGCGACCAGCTGGCCCGCATCGCGCAGGCACAGGACCCGGCGCAGGCCGCCGAAGAGGCGTTTCAGTTCCAGCACGAGCTGGCGCTGGTGGGCGGCAACAGCATCGTGCCGCTGATCTACTATTCCTTCAAAGCCCCGGTCATCACCCTCTGGATGCGCTTTTGCCGGCTGTACGGCATCGAGGCACTGCTGCGCAACACCGAGCGCCTGTATGACTGCATCCGCGCAAGGGATGAGCAGGCCGCGGCGGAATGGATCGACCGGTATCTGGGGCAGGCCATTCAGGGCAGCCAGCAGATTTACAGCGAGCGCTGAGTGCTTGCTCCCCACTCCCTTCCCCATAACAGAGCACACAAAAAGAGTGCGCCGCCCTCCGTTCAGGGCAACGCACTCTTTTTGTTCTTCGTAATTAATATACATTTAAGTGGAATCAGCCGAAGCAGCCAAACTCACTTTGCTGCCCGCATGGCCAGAATCTTGTCCACAATGCAGCCGGCCACCTGGGCCTTGTCCATCTGGGGCTGGGGCTCTGCGCCTTCCTTTGTGATGAAGGTGATCACATTGGTGCCCGCACCGAAGCCCGAGCCGGCCACCTTCACGTTGTTGCCCACCACCAGATCCAGATTCTTGGTCTCCAGCTTTTTGCGGGCGTTCTCCTCCAGATTCTGGGTCTCCATGGCAAAGCCGCACAGAAACTGCCCCGCGGGCTTTGCTTCGCCCAGACTGCGCAGGATATCCTGCGTGCGCTCCAGCGGAATGGCAAAGCCGCCCTCCGCCTTCTTGATCTTTTCGCTGGCCACGGTGGCCGGGCGGTAATCCGCCACGGCGGCAGCCTTGATGATGATATCCTGCTCCGCGGCACGGCTGGCCACCGCTTCATACATTTCCTGGGCGCTCACCACCGGAATCACCTTTACGAAGGGGGGCGGGGTCAGGGCGGTGCGGCCGGTGACCAGTGTGACCTCAGCGCCCCGCAGCATGCAGTTGCGGGCCAGCTGATAGCCCATGGTGCCGGTGGAATGGTTGGTGATATAACGCACCGGGTCGATGGCCTCCTGAGTAGGCCCGGCGGTGACCAGCACCTTCAGGCCCTGCATGTCCTTTTCCAGCGCCAGATCCCGCAGGATGTACTGGAGCATCACCTCCGGCTCCACCATCTTGCCCATACCGCTGTCGCCGCAGGCCAGATGGCCGGCCACCGGCTGGATCAGCTCCATGCCGTAGTGCTCCAGCTTTTTCAGATTGTCCTGCACGATGGGGTTTTCGTACATTTGGGTATTCATGGCCGGCGCCACCAGCTTTTTGCACTTGCAGGCCAGCAGGGTGGTGGTGAGCATATCGTCCGCCAGACCATTGGCCAGCTTACCGATCACGTTGGCGGTGGCAGGGGCTACCAGAGCAATGTCCGCCTGCTTTGCCACCGACACATGCTCCACATTGAACTCAAAGTTCCGGTCGAAGGTATCCACCAGACATTTGTGGCCGGTGAGGGTCTCGAAGGTGATGGGGTTGATGAAGTTGGTGGCGTTTTGGGTCATCAGCACCTGAACGTCCGCGTGCTGCTTCACCAGCAGGCTTGCCATGGTGGCCATTTTATATGCCGCGATGCCGCCGGTGACCGCCAGCACCACATGTTTTCCCTTGAGCATGTTGCCGTTTCTCCTTTTTCGGGGCTGCAAAAGCCCGGTTTTGTCTGTTTTCTATTATAACACAAAAATGCACCTGCGGAAGGTGTTGGCCCAAAGCCGCTGCCGGGCAAAAAAGTTCCATTCTTTTCTTGTTTTGCTTCGGGTTTGGTGCTATACTGAACAGCGTATTGTATCCCGATTTCGGGAATAATAACAAGGAGGACAATTGAATATGTACAAAAACGGAACTGCGCACAACTCGCGCGGGCTGGTGCAGCTCGCCCTTTTTTCGGCCATTATCATTGCTATGGCCATGGTACCCTTTCTGGGCTACATCCCGCTTGGCTTCATGCGGGCAACCATCATCCACATCCCGGTAATTCTGGGCTCGGTGCTTCTCGGCCCCCGCAAGGGTGCAGTGCTGGGCGGCGTGTTCGGCCTCACCAGTTTGGTGAACAACACGGTGGCCCCCAACGTAACCTCGTTCGTGTTCACCCCCTTTTACAGCCTGGGCGACGTGCACGGCAACTGGGCCAGCCTTCTGATCTGCCTTGTGCCCCGCATTCTGGTGGGTGTGCTTCCGTATTTTGTATTTATCGGCCTGAAGCGGCTGCTGGGTTCTACACCCGGCAAGCTCACCATGAGCCTGGGCGTAGCCGGCTTTGTTGGCTCCATGACCAACACCCTGCTGGTGATGAACCTGATCTTCGTGTTCTTCGGCGAAAGCTATGGCGCGGCCAAGGGCATTGCGGCAGATGCAGTGTACCCCTTCATCCTGTCCATCATCGGGCTGCAGGGCGTTCCTGAAGCCATTGTCGCCACCATCATCGTGGCGCTGGTGGGCCGGCCGCTGCTGCGCTTTGCCAGCACCAAGGCCTGATTTTTTCATAGATCGAGGAGTTTTGATATATGATCCTTGCACTGGACATCGGCAATACTAACATCGTAATCGGCTACCTGGAATCGGAGGAAAATATTGTTTTTGTGGAACGGCTTTCCACCGATCTGGGAAAAACCTCGCTGGAATACGCAATCAGCATCAAAAACGTGCTGGAACTTTACAACGTGAATATGGACACTTTGGAAGGCGTGATCATCTCGTCGGTGGTGCCGCCCATCACCAATCTGATCTGCCAGGCGGTGCGCACCGTCACCGGCCATGAGGCCATGGTGGTGGGCCCCGGCGTGAAGAACGGGCTGCACATCAAGATGGACAACCCCGCCCAGCTGGGCAGCGACCGTGTGGTATGCGCCGTGGCGGGCATCCGGGATTATCCGGTACCGCTGGTGATCGTGGATCTGGGCACCGCCACCACCGTGGAGGTGCTGGATGCGGAGAAAAGCTACATCGGCGGCATGATTCTGCCGGGCGTGAACGCCTCGCTGGAGGCGCTGGTGCGCCACACCTCCCAGCTGCCGAAAATCAGCCTGGATTCTCCCCGCCGCCTGATCGGCAAAAACACCATCGAGTGCATGAAGAGCGGCATCATCCACGGCAACGCCGCCTGCCTGGACGGTCTGATCGACCGTATTCAAGAGGAACTGGGTGAGCCGGTGACCGTGGTTGCCACCGGCGGTCTTGCCAATGTGATCGTGCCCCACTGCCGCCACAAGATCATCATTGATGACGCGCTGCTTTTGAAGGGCCTGCTGCTCATTTACCAGAAAAACCAGCAGAAATAACCCAGACAAAAACACCCGGAGAACGACTTCTCCGGGTGTTTTATTTATATAAACCGCCGCCCGCCGTTTTTGCTGGGGCCGGCAGCGGATTGTATTTTGTCTGCCCTTTTACTAGGTTGAGAGCAGTGAACCTTACGCTTTGTATTGTACCGGCCATTTTTTAACTGCAGCTGAATAAATCGTGTGATGCCTGTGAAAGATCGCCCCACTTTATGAAGATGCTGTGATATTGTGTTTTCATGGCGTACAAAAGGGCCCGCCCCGGGGAAACCTTCCCGAGGCGGGCCCTTTTCTTTTTTTGCCGTTCAATGCAGATCAATCCAGAACTACCGCAGTACCGGATACGTTCACCATCAGCATACCGTTGTCGCTGCCCAGTACCTCGTAGTCCACGTCCACGCCAACCACTGCATCTGCGCCAAGGCGGGCCGCACGGGCACTCATCTCCTCCAGCGCCTGGTTGCGGGCATTCTGCAGTTCTTCCTCATATCCGGCACTGCGCCCACCGAAGATATTGCTCAGCCCGGCGCCGAAATCCCGGAAAATATTCACGCCGGAAATAACCTCGCCGAATACAACACCCTTGTATTCCTGAATGGTACGTCCCTCCACCGAGGGGGTAGTGGTGATAATCATCAACAACATCTCCTTTTTTGCGCGCCAGAGCCCGCTTTTTTCCATTTTAGCATCCCGCTGTGAAAAAGGCAACAGAACCGTCAAAAAGCCCTTTGCATTGCCCGGCAGAATGTGCTACAATCGGTAGCGGTCGCGCCCGAAAAAAGGTGCGGAACCAATTGAAAAAGAAGGCATCTTTTATGGCAATTTCTCAGCGGGACGCCCGGTTTGACAATCTGAAGGGCATCCTGATTTTTCTGGTGGTATTCGGTCATTTGCTGGAGCTGGTGGGCGGCCCTGCCGCCGCCTGGCTGTACCGGCTGATTTACTCCTTCCACATGCCGGCGTTCGTGTTCTGCTCCGGCTGGTTTGCCCGGTTCGATGCGGAACGGTTTTTCCGGCGGCTGCTCTACCCCTATCTGGTGTATCAGACACTGTATCTGCTGTTTGACCGGCTGGTGCTGCATGGCAAGGCTCCGCTGCAATATACCACCCCCTACTGGCTGCTGTGGTATCTGTTTTCCATGATGCTCTGGACACTGCTTCTTCCCCTGATCGACGGTGTCAAAAATTCCCGGGCTGCCTGGCAGCGGCCATGGCCGCTGGGTTTGACCCGACCATCGGCTACGGCATGAGCCTTTCCCGCACGCTGGTGCTGCTGCCTTTTTTCGCTGCCGGCCACCTTGCGGCGGGCGGTGAACTGAAAAGCCTGCGCAGCCGGCTGGCGCAGATTTCCAATTTCAGACTGTTCCCGGTACTGGGCGGCTGGATTCTGATTTCCGGTGTAATGCTCTGGCTGCGACGGGCGGCGGTGCGCAGCGTCTGGTTCTATGCCAGCTGCTCTTACAAGGGCGCGCATTATGATCTGGAACTGCGGGTTATCCTGCTGGCCACCGGCGCCGCGTGGATTCTTCTGCTTTTGCGCATCGTGCCCAAACACCCGCTGCCCTTCCTTGCGTCCCTTGGGCAACACACGCTGCCGGTGTTTCTTCTGCACGGGTTCTTTGTTCGGTCGATGGGCGCGCTTCATCCCGGGCCAGGTTCCGCGGAGGGAATTGTTTTGGCTGCATGTACAGCACTGTTTCTCTGCGCTGCACTGGGCAACCGGTTTACGGCCGCACTGTTTGCCCCTACCCTCTGTGCCCCCCGACTGAACCTCCTTTTCCTTTCGCGGAAGGGCCTTCCGTCAAGTCGCCCCGCACGCTGATTTTTATTTTCCCCCGCATCCATCGGTCGTCCAAGCCGGATGCGGGGCTTTTTTGCGCCCATGCCGTTGTCTTTCTCCACCAATGTGGTATAATATAAACAACCATTTCCCGAGTGGTTTGCCCGGGATGAATCTGAAACAAAGGAGTCTGTATCCATGCGTTCTGTGCCCGCTGAATGCGACGCGCTGCTCACCTGCTGCCGGGAGGCGGGCGGCGTTGCCCTGCTGCGCTGCGAAACCAGCGCTCCCCAGCTGCTTTTGCCGGATGAGCTGGACGGCCTGCCCATCATCCGCCTGGGGGATTACGTTTTCAGTGCCAGAGAACCAAAGCAGCTGCCGGAGGGAGCTTTTACGCTGCGCCTGACCAGCGGCGGTGAGGAACTTCCCGCCCATGATGCGGCGGCCCTGCGGATGGTACGCCTGCCCCAAAAGGCCCTCTCTCTGGGCAACTATGCCTTTTACGGCTGCACCGGGCTGGAGGCGCTGGAGATCGGCGGCCATTTGCAGACCGTAGGCACCGACGCTTTCATGAACTGCTTTTCGTTGCGGCGGATGACCCTGACCGCACCGGCGGAGGAATGCCGCTGCCTGCGGGGACTGCTGCAGGAGTATTCCGGCGAGCTGGAGCTGTGCTTTGCCCCCGCCGCCGGGCCGGAGTGCCGGCTGTTTTTCCCCGCCTACGACGAGGACTACGAGGAGATGGCCGCCCCCCACATCTTCCATTACAACATCCGGGGCGTGGGTTACCTGTGCCGCCAGAGCTTTGATGGTCACTGTTTCCGTTATGACCAGTACGACGCTTCGCTGGATCTTTTGCTGCGCACCCACGAATTTTCGCTGGCGGTGCGCATGGCGATGGACCGGCTGCGCTTTCCGGTGCAGCTGAGCGAAACTGCCCGCACGGCCTATCTTTCCTGTTTGGAACAGCACACCGAACAGGTGCTGGAGCTGGTGCTGACCGAGGCGGACACCGCTCCCCTCTCCTTTTTGCTGAGTCTGGATCTGCTGGGCCGGCCGGCGCTGGCCGAGGGCTGCGAGATGGCCCGCACCGCCCGCCGCACCGAGGCTCTGGGCCTTCTGCTGGAATACCAGAACCGGCGGTTCGGCGCGCCCCGTGCCCGATCCTTTGACCTGTGAGGCACTTTATGATGCAACAAGAACAACGACATGACCCCTGGCCGGAGATTGGCCAGAAAATTCTGATCGCAGCCCGCAGCGAGCTGTATCTGAACCTGCCCTTTCTGGATGCGGCGCTTTGCAGCCTGCCGCTGAGCACCCGCGAACCCACCCAGAGCCTTGCCACCGATGGCACCGGTCTTTATTACAACGGAGCCTGGCTGGCCCAGCGGTACGAGCGGGCCCGCAGCCTGGTCTGCCGGGCTTATCTGCACAGCCTGCTGCACCGCATGCTGCGTCACCCGCCCAAAAAGGCCGGGCGGGACGGCGAACTGTGGGATCTTGCCTGCGACATCGCGGTGGAGTCCATTCTGGACTCCCTGCCCCAGCGCTGCCTGACCCCGGCCACACCCCGGCCCCGCCGGGCCCACTGGTACGGTCTTTTGCAGGCGGAGATGAAGGTGATCACCGCTGAGGCCGTCTACCGGTACTTCCGCCGCCATCCGCTGGACGAAATGGACAGAGCCACCCTTGCACGGGAGTTTCTGGAGGATGATCACCGGCTGTGGGAGCGGGCGCAGAACGACGAGCAGGAGCAGAACGCATCCAGCCAGTGGCAGAACATTGCCGAGCGCATCCAGACCCAGCTGGAAACCATGTACACCGAGGCGGGCGCAGGCGGCGACGCGGTATTGGAACGGCTGCGGGTGGAAAACCGCCCCACCGCCAACTATAAGGCCTTTCTGCACCGGTTCGCGGTGCTGGGCGAAGAGATGAGCGTGGATGTGGATTCCTTCGACTACGGCTACTACACCTACGGCCTGCGCCGCTACGGCAACATGCCGCTGATCGAACCGCTGGAAACCCGGGAGGCACGGCGGATTGAGGATCTGGTGATCGCCATTGATACCTCCATGTCCACCTCCGGCGCGCTGGTGCGCAGCTTTCTTTCCTATACCTACGCTATTTTGAAAAATACTGAGAGCTTCTTCCGCCGCTTTCAGCTGCGCATTCTCCAATGCGACGACCAGCTGCGGGCAGACAAAATCATCACCAGCGCCGAGGAGCTGGCGGATTATATGGAGCATTTTGAGCTGATCGGCCAAAGCGCCACCGACTTCCGCCCGGTATTCGCGCATGTGAACAAGCTGCGGGAGGAGGGCGCCTTCCGCCACCTGAAAGGAATTTTGTATTTCACCGACGGTCTGGGCGTTTACCCCGCCAAACGTCCGCCCTACGACACGGTGTTCGTGATGCTGGCAGGCCAGGGGAACCCGGAACGGGTGCCACCCTGGGGCATCCGCCTGCTGATCGACGAGGACGAGCTCACCGAAGCCACCATCCAGCCCACACAAGGAGCATAATGCTATGAACATCAAACGAGCCAAACAGGAAATCATCAACACGGTGCGCGCCTACCTGGCCAAGGACGAATTCGGCGCCTATCGCATTCCCGCCGTGCGCCAGCGGCCCATTCTGCTGATGGGCCCTCCGGGCATCGGCAAAACCCAGATCATGGAACAGATCGCGAATGAGCTCGACATTGATCTGGTGGCCTACACCATCACCCACCACACCCGCCAGAGCGCGCTGGGCCTGCCCTTCATCGAGCACCGCAACTTCGGCGGGAAGGAATACGCCGTAACCGAGTACACCATGAGCGAGATTCTGGCGGCGGTATGGCAGGCCATGGAGCGAAGCGGCCGCAGGGAGGGCATCCTCTTTCTGGACGAGGTGAACTGCATCTCGGAAACGCTGGCCCCCATGATGCTGCAATTTTTGCAGTGCAAAACCTTCGGCAACCAGCGGCTGCCGGAAGGCTGGATCATCGCCGCCGCGGGCAACCCGCCGGAGTATAACAAATCGGTGCGGGAGTTCGACGTGGTAACACTGGACCGGGTCAAGCGCATTGACGTGAAGGAAGACTATGCCGCATGGAAGGAATACGCCCTGCGCCGGGGCATTCATGGGGCCATTCTCTCCTATCTGGACATCCGCAAGGACCACTTCTACAAAGTGGAAGCCGGGCCGGAGGGCATGCAGTTCGTCACCGCCCGCGGCTGGGAGGATCTTTCCGAAATTCTGCATACTTATGAAGCCCTGGGTCTTACCGCTGACCGGGAGGTGGTTGGCCAGTATCTGCAGATGCCCGCCATCGCCAAGGACTTTGCCAACTATCTGGAGCTGTACGCCAAATACCGCCGGGTCTACCGGGTGGAGGAGATTCTGAACAGCAGCTGGGAGCCCCTGCGAGCCCGAGAGCTGGCCGCCGCGCCTTTTGACGAAAAACTCAGCGTGCTGGGGCTGGTACTCTCCCGCCTGAACGAAAGTGCCCGCACTGCCTGGCAGCTGGATCAGCTGGCGGGCCTGCTGCATGAAAGCCTGCTGCGGGTAAAAGCCGCGCTGGGTCAGACTCCCGCCGTCCAGATTCTGACCAACGAGCTGGCGGGGCTGGATCGGCAGATCGCCGCCAAAAAGGAAGCGGGAAGCGCCGACCGGCAGGGCATGCAGCTGCTGAATCAGGCAGCCCGCACACTGGAAGGCTACCTGCACACGCTGGAGCTGGAGGCCCCCGCCGAGCCCTTCGACCGGCTGAAGGAGCTGTTTGCCGAAACGCTGAACCAGCGGGCTGCTGCTGCCGATGAGACCGGGAGCTATCTGGCGAACGCTTTCGCCTTTCTGGACGAAAGCCTGCCCGGCAGCCAGGAGCTGGTGATCTTCGCCACCGAGCTCACCGCGGGCTTCTACACCTCCTGGTACATCGAAACCTTTGGCTGCGAAGCCTACTTTGCCCACAACAAGGACCTGCTCTTCGCAGACACCGAGAATGCCCTGCTGGGCGAAATCGCCGCCGCCCGTGTCGCCCGGAACGATGTATCCGGTGAAGCACTGGAGCTGTAACCCAAACAAAAAAAGCCGCTGCCCTTCCTTTTTCGGAGGAAAGGCAGCGGCTTTTTTACTAATACAGGGATCAGGAATTGCCCTGCGTCGCCTGCTGCTCCAGCTGGCGAATGTGGTTCATTTCCCGGCGAATCAGGATGGTGGTGGTCACAAAAGCCACACCATCCGCAATGGGGCCGGCAAACAGAATGCCGTCAATGCCCATGAACAGGGGCATAATCAGCAGAAGAGGTACCAGGAAGAACACCTGCCGGGTAAGCGACAGAATCACACCCTTGATGGGCTTTCCAATGGCCGCAAAGAAGTTGGAGGAGATCAGCTGCACACCGTTTACCAGCACCATAAACAGGAAGATACGCATGAAACGAACGGCAAACTCAAAATACAATACGTCACCGGTACCGAAAATGGAGATGATCTGCCGCGGGAATACCTGAAACAGCACAAATCCGATGGCGGATACCACCAGATTGCAGCTGATGGCCAGCTTGTAAATACCACGTACCCGGGCATACTGCTTTGCGCCGTAGTTAAAGCCCACAATGGGCTGGGAGCCCTGGGAGATACCGATGATGATGGACAGCAGAATTGCGTTGGTCTTGATCACGATGCCGCAGGCCGCCAGCGGGATGGAGCTGCCGTATTCCGACTGTGCCCCGTAGAAGGTGAGCGAGTTGTTCAGCACAATCTGCACAAAGGTGATGGCCACCTGGTTCAGACTGTTGCTCATACCCAGACTTGCAATCTGGCCCCACTCCCGCAAACGGTAGCCGAAGTGATGGGGCTGCAGATGGATGTGGCGGAAGCACCGGGCGTAATTGAGGGCCATCAGGAAGGAAAGAAGCTGGCCAATCACGGTAGCCCAGGCCGCGCCTGCCACACCCATCCGGAACACAAAGATGAAGATTGGATCCAGAATGGTGTTGGTGATGGCGCCCACCAGCATACAGGTCATGGAATATTTGGGGCTGCCATCCGCCCGGGCCAGATTGCTCATGGCATTGGTCACAATCAACAGCGGCATGCCAAGAGCAGTAATGCGGGTGTAGCTTTCCGCATAGGGCATCACCTCTGTGGTGGCGCCAAAGGCCCGCAGCAGCGGATGCAGAAACAACTGGATAATCACTACATATACGATGCCCAGGGTGAACATCATGGTGATGGCGGTTCCCACTGCCTTTTCCGCGTTTTCCCTGTGCCCGGCTCCCAGCTCCAGCGAGAAACGGGAGGCACTTCCGATACCAATCAGAAGCGCGATGGACAGACAGATGGTGGTGAGCGGATAGGCCACATTGGTGGCTGCATTGCCCAGATAGCCCACACCCTGACCAATAAAGATCTGATCCACAATATTATAAAGCGAGCTCACCAGCATGGCGATCACGCTGGGGATCGCATAACCCCGCAACAGCTTAGGCAGCGGTTCATAGCCCAGAGGATTTGCCCCCTGTTCCGGTTTTTGTGCCATTGCTTTATTCCTCCTTTGCACTGTTCAGCTCTTCCAGCTCCAGCCGGTTCTGCTCCACCGCAGCTTCACCCACCTTTTCCAGCAGACGCATAAACTGGGCGCGCTCCTCCTCGGTGAGCCCGCCGGTGATGCGTCGGTTCCAGTCCTCGCAGATCTGGCGCAGGGGCTGATAGGCCGCCTTCGCCTTTTCGGTGGGATACAGGCAGCAGGTTCGCTTATCCTTCTCGTTGGGCCGCCGCTCCAGATAGCCCATCTTTTCCAGCGCGGCCACCGAGCGGGTGATGTTGCTGGGATTGATGTAAAACAGGCTGTTGAACTGATCCTGGGTGATGCCCGGCACCTCGCAGATACGCAGCACATACATGTGCTGGCTGCTGTTCAGCCCAAAGGGGGCGAGCATCCGGTCCAGATGGATCTTGTTGTACCGGTCGGTGACCGAGATCCATTTAATGAGCTTCATGGCGCTTTTTCGCTCCTTTTATCTGATTTTCTCAAATAATATTATACGTCGAACTGTTTGCGTGCGCAAGAATTTTAGCTGCCCGCCGGAAGATTCCACCGCTTTGCCTGTTTTTCCCCACTGTGTGAGGATATTTTCCGTCGAATTTGCGCACATGGTTTTCACAAAACCCGCTGCTGTGCTGGATTCTGGCGCGCCAATATGATACAATAAAGCCCAGTATCCCCGGCCATCCGGCCGGAAAGTGAGGTCAATCATGCGTCAAAACAACTCCCCCCGCCATAAAAACGGGGGCTTCAGTTCTTCCATCGGCTTTGTGATCGCCTGCGTGGGCTCCGCAGTGGGCCTGGGCAACATCTGGATGTTCCCCTATCGGGTGGGGCAGTACGGCGGCGCCGCCTTTCTGATCCCCTACCTGCTGTTCACCTTCCTGTTCGGCTGGGTGGGTCTTTCCGCTGAGTTCGGCGTGGGCCGTCTGGCCCGCACCGGCACCATCGGCGCATACGAATACTGCTTCGGTTCCCGGGGCAAAAAGACGGTCGGCTCTGTCCTCAGCTGGATTCCCCTGCTGGGTTCGCTGGGCATTGCCATCGGCTACGCGGTTATTCTGGGCTGGGTGCTGCGCAGTCTGGCCGGTTCGGTTACCGGCACTCTACTTACCTGTGACCCGGAAACCTTTTTCCATCAGGCCACCGGCAGCTTCGGCAGCGTGGGCTGGCATGCAGCTATCGTGCTTCTGGTTTCGGTGGTAATGCTGCTGGGCGTGGCCCGGGGTATTGAAAAGGTGAGCAAGGTGCTCATGCCCCTGTTTTTCGTACTCTTCCTTGCACTAGCCATCTGGGTGGCCTTCCTGCCCGGCGCTGCCGAGGGCTACCGCTTTCTGTTTGTTCCCAAGTGGGAGGCCCTGCTGAACGTGGACACCTGGGTCATGGCCATGGGCCAGGCCTTCTTCTCGCTGTCCATCACCGGATCCGGCATGATCGTGTACGGCGCATATCTGGGCAAGGAGGCAGACATTCCCCAAGCCTCGCTGCGCACCGCTTTTTTTGATACCATTGCTGCCCTGCTCAGCGGTCTTGCCATCATGCCCGCAGTGTTTGCTTTCGGGGTGGATGTGACCCGTGGTCCTTCGCTGATGTTCATCGCCCTGCCCACCGTGTTCCAGCGCATGCCGCTGGGCCGTGTGTTTGCCGTGTTCTTCTTCATTTCGGTGGCCTTCGCAGGCATCACCTCGCTGATCAACATGTTCGAAGCGGTGATTGAAAGCTGGCAGAACCGTTTTCAGCTGGATCGCCGCATCGCGGTGGCCCTGTGCGGGGGACTCACCTTCGGCGTAGGCGTTTTTCTGGAAGCCGAACCGGTGGTGGGCAGCTGGCTGGATTTCGTGACCATCGTGATCGTACCCATCGGCGCGGTGCTGGGCGCTATCTCCATCTACTATGTGCTGGGCTGGCCCCGCATCCGACAGGAGCTGGAGACCGGCCGCGGCAAGCCCCTGCCCGAGATCTTCGGCAAGGTGGCCAAGTTTGTATACGTTCCTCTCACCGTGCTGGTGCTGCTGCTGGGCTTTGCATACGGCGGCATCGGCTGATCCAAACACAAGAAGGAGGGATCGCCCGTTATGAAACTGCTCTTCAAACAGCGCCTGTTCTCCTGGCTGGACAGCTACGATATCTACAACGAATATGGCGAGACCGCCTTTACCGTGGAGGGCAAGCTGGCCTGGGGCCACAAACTGGAAGTCCTGGACCCTTCCGGCCGCCATCTGGGCACCGTAAAAGAGGAGGTGCTCACCTTCCTGCCCCGGTTCGCGCTGTATCTGGGTGAGGAGTACATCGGCCAGATCAAAAAGGAACTCACCTTTTTCAAACCCAGATTCACGCTGGACTGCCGGGACTGGCAGGTGAGCGGCGACTGGCTGGAATGGGACTATCAGGTAACCGACGGCCAGGGCCGCACCGTGATGACCGCCAGCAAGGAGCTGTTCCACTGGACCGATACCTATGTAATGGACATTGAGCGGGACGAGGACGCCCTGCTGTGCCTGATGATCGTGCTGGCCATTGATGCGGCCAAGTGCTCCGGAGGAGATTGAACACCATGAAAAACACCTGTTCCTGCCGCAAAAAGGGCTGTGGCGGCTGCCCGCTGCTTGGTTTGCCCTACGCGGAGCAGCTGGCAAAAAAGCAGAAGGATACGGAAAAACTGCTGGGCAAGTTCGGAACCGTCCGGCCCATTCTGGGCATGGAGGATCCCTGGCACTACCGGAACAAGGCGGTGTCCACCTTCTGCACCGGCCCGAGCCGCAGCCTGCAAAGCGGCATCTATGCCCAGGGCACCCACCGGGTGATTCCGGTGGAGGAATGCCTGCTGCACAACCCTGCACTGGACGAGGCCATTGCAGCGGTGCGTGCCGCTGCTGCCGCCTGTCGTTACGAACCCTTCAACGAGGATCGTCGTACCGGCCTGATCCGCCATGTACTGGTGCGCCACAGCCGCGCCACCGGTCAGGTGCTGGTCTGCCTGGTCACCGCTCAGACGGCTCTGCCCGGTTCCAAAGCCTTTGTAACCAAGCTGCGCCAGCTGTGCCCGGCGGTGAGCACCGTGGTGCAGAACATCAACCCCCGCCATTCCAGCGCGGTGCTGGGCAGCGTCGAAAAGCTGCTGTACGGCAAGGGGTACATTGAAGATACCCTGTGTGGGGTAACATTCCGGCTTTCCGCCGCCAGCTTCTATCAGGTAAATCCGGTACAGACCGAGCGGCTATACCAGACGGCCATCGAAGCCGCCGGGTTAAACGGCAGTCAGACCGTGCTGGACGCCTACTGCGGCGTGGGCACCATCGGCCTTTCCTGCGCTGGTAAGGCAAAGTCGGTGCTGGGCGTGGAGCTGAACCGCAGCGCAGTGAACTGCGCCGTTCAGAACGCTAGGGCCAACGGCATTGCCAACGCCCGCTTCCTCTGCGCGGACGCCACCAGCGCCATCCAGCGCATGGCCCAGCAGGGCGAGCGGATGGATGTGGTCATTCTGGACCCGCCCCGTGCAGGCAGTACCCCGGAGTTTTTGCAGGCGGTCTGTCAGCTGGCCCCCGAGCGGGTGGTATACATCTCCTGCAACCCGGAAACGCAGCGCCGGGATCTGGAATACCTGACCGCCCGCGGCTGGAAAGCAACCTTCATCCAGCCTGTGGACCTGTTCCCCCACACAGAGCATTGTGAATCCATCGCTTTGCTGCAATTGCGGTAAATCAATGCACACCAATTTATCCTCATCAGATGCTCCCTTCATTCTCTTTTCTGAAAACTCTATATAAAATGAAACAGGGTGCTGCCATAGATGGCGGCACCCTGTTTTATTATTGTTTTACAGACCAGCCAAAATCACCTGCGTTTTTTTCTCCAAACAAAAACGCCAGCACCCACACAAGCCGTAACAACACCCGCAACTGCCACATATCCCCACGGTATCTTTGCCTGAGGTTTCATTTCTTCAGCGTTCTGCGGTGCGGTAGCAGGTTTTCCACCCAAGACCTGCTCGGTAATATCGTTTACCTCTTGGGACGTACCATCCGTGATCACCTGCACTCGGTTTCCGTTTGCATCGGTAATGATTTCCGCTTTTTCCTCGTTGGGTTCAGATTGTTGGGAAGAAGCTACCGGAGTTTCCCCCTTCAAAGCCTCTTCCACCGTGGCCACTTCAGAAGAACCAGTTGCCCCCTGAAGCAGGTCGTCCTTTTGTTCCCCCTCTTCCATTGCACTGGGAGGAGCTTCCGGCAAGGAGACCGCACTTCCCTCCACGGAAACCTTCGCAACCTCAAGTGTTCCGGCCTGAGAAATCACGTCTCCACCTACCGTTACTGCGCTTGCATCCACCTCCATACACACCAGCGGCGCTCCTTCATCAGCCTCTCTTGCCGCAAGTGTGATTACTGCAAGCTCTTCTCCTCCCTGCAAACCACCTTCTCCTCCCTGGTCATCCAAATACATTAGTATCAGTTCACTGCCCGAAGAGCTGTAAGAGAATTCCGATCGTTCGATTCCTTCGCCAGGTTTCACATCCTGCAATACATAATTTTCCGGAATTTCCAAGGTGAACAACACACCGGCAGTAGGTGTATCTGTTGTTATACAGGATATTACCACATCAAACCCTTCGCCAGTTGCCACTTTTAGAGGGCCTGTTGCAGAAAATTGGGCAGTGGATTCTGCAGCACTTGCGCCTATACCGCACCAGAGTGCCGCCAGCGCAATCACCGCGCATACAAAAACTTTTTTCATAAGCTCCCCTTTCTGCGAAAAGAGGCCCGGCAAACTATTCGCCGGGCCTCCTGCCGTTTTATTCGGCTGCTTTTACACAACTAATCGGTCAGAGCATTAGAAAACGCTTGTCGTCAGACCCAGTATGTATCTGCGCAGGCGAACCATATCCGACAACTGCGGGGCAGAATCATTTTTGCTAGCCGGAGTCGCAGCTTCCAAATATGCGCCTTCCAGAGTTTTCATACCTATCACACCTCTGCGTATGGCAACAAGGTCCGCCATATTGATCAAACCATTACCATCCACATCGCCGTGTACAACCGCTGTGATCTGACCGACTTTACCGTCGCCCAAGCCAATGGTATAACCGGTGGCAATCGTGGCGTTTTCACCAACCCTTTCACCGGACTGGTTCAGCACTGTCAGGGTACCGCCCGTCAGATGAGACAGGACTTCGGCAATCGTTGCTTTTTCAGGCAGACGGCTGAGCATATTATCAACCAGCTGATATGCGTCGTCTCCCAGCATAATCTTCAGGAAACCGGAAATGTCTTCTTTCAGTTCTTCATCGGTCAGAATATAGCTCGAGCAATGATCAATGTCCAGCTGATAGAAGTATACACCATCTTCCACCGTCACCTCAAGCGTTTTGTCCATCTTTTCCAGCTTGCCAGTTTCGGTATTCAGATAGTAAACCTTGAAGCCCTCCAGGCTGTTGCCATGGGTCAAGTAATATTCCATTAGGCTTTCGTTCATACGAACCTTTACGGTAGCCGTTCCGGGCAACGGACCACTGTGGCTGAAGCACATGGCCTGATAGGCGATGCTCTCCATGGTTTCCGAGATGTACTCGCCTGTCACAGGGTCCTTCTCTGTGCTTTCGGTAGACTTTTTCACGATATTGTTGACCATATCGTACTCAAAATCAGTGAAAGTAAATGCCACGCCCAGATTTACACTGGAACCGTCGTAGTCTTCCCGCAGTTCATTATCATCAAAAGTCCAGATGATGTCGGTTTCGCCGCTGGTGCTCTTAACCGTCACTTCCATGGACTTGACCGCGTCAGAATCACGCAGCTCCTCGAACTTGCTGCCGCTCAACTGAAGCGAGCTGTCTGCTGTGTTGGGATCGGAGCTGCCCTGAGCCCCCACAAGGGTCAGCGAGCTGTTTCCGTTCTCATCCACAACATCTTCCAGAGACTCATCGGTCTCTACCCCGTCAAAGTTCTCCGATACATAGTACGGGCTATAGAGTACCGGGCCCTTGACCATTGCTGCCGTCGGCTGCTCTGTTACTGTACCTTCAGCATCGGTGTATTTGACATAGTTGTAGGTAAAGTTTGCAGTTGCGCCGTTGCTGGCGTTATTCACAATCATATACTGCCCTTCATCCAGGTAGAATACGTTGCGATTCATCCGCCCTCTCGACGTTACACAATCATACGCCAGCGAATATTCGCCATCAATCACGCAGCCCGAATCGAATTCCACTGCAACATCATTGTTGATAAAACGGCAGCCATTGAGCGTGGTATACCATTCTTTGTTCAGGAAGCGAATGGCAGTGCCGTTATTTTCAAACGTATCACTCATAATGCTGTAGGAAGAATAGGAACTATTCTGCCGGGGATCCATCGCCACTGCCGTCTGATAACCACTGAAACTGCAGAGTCCAATATTGTGCGCTGCGTAAAGGCCGATTTCCTGTCCACTTCCAACAAAGTGAATTTGAGAAACCGTGACGGGCGAGGCAAGGCATTTCATGGTACCCACCAGATTGACCTGATTGGAATTACCACTGATCGTGCAGGGAACCTCACAGACAAAGTCACCTTCGTAATCGCCAGTTTCCAGGCGGATCATAGTGCCCGGCAGCAGAGTAGCGCTATTCAACACCTGATTCAGCTCCTGGGCATTTTTCACCGTCACCTGATTACCAGCAGGAGCCTCAATCACATTGATCGTGTAAACAGCCTCACAGGTTGCTCCATTCGTCAATGTTGCTGTTGCAAAAATTTTGGCCTCCACATACTGGCTCAGATCAACCTGATACTCGAAGAAGGTCATTCCGTTTTCAAGGCCCTGACGCAGGATCGTCACCGAATCGCTGCCCGACGTGATCTTCATGGATTCAACCAGCTCATTGGTTTCCGAAACATTTTCGCCGCTATCCTTGTAGAACACATAGAGCTTGCCGGTATAGACGCCCTCTCTCTTCTGGTACGTACTTCCAGTCCAGCTATCGTAGGCGCCATCTTCTCCCTTGCTACCGAAACAGATCCGAGAATCATCGGGCAGCTTTCCAGGATTATATTGACTCTGATAGTTGACTACCGTGTACGCCGAGGTTTGTGTTCCATCCGCTCGGGTAACAGTTGCATAGAAGTACACATCATTGTATGCCGTCGAGTGATTCATGGTCAATGTGACCACACCCGGATTGTTGGGATCTGCAGTCCAGGACAGCGAATCGGTCACATTTGCTCCATATTCAACCGTCTTGATATCGGTATCGCTAAGCTGCAGCGTCGTCGAATCTCCAGGTGCCATACGAACCTCAGTAACCACCGATCCATCCTCGGACTCGAAGTTGATTCGGTTGCCCTGAGTTACAATTGTACCATACGACAGCGAAATACTCGTGCTCCGCTCAATTCCATTTTCATCCAGATAGACCATTTCCATCATCGCATAGGCCCCCTGGTCGGAATTGCGTGTCTTCACCGGAACAATCACAATGCTTCCGTCTGCGTATACCTCTTCCACACGATAATAAGTTTCGTCCAGAATCTCTGCGTATTTCAGCGTATAGCCCCGATCTTTCAGGGTCATTCCATCCACCAGCGGATAGACTCGATACTGCTTGCCAACAATCCAAACACTGCTTCCCATCCGAACAAAGGAAGGCGAATCATACATCAGCAGTTCACCATCGATGTTGCACTCGATTGTAATATGTGTTTGAATTTGACTTCCATCCTTCATCGATGCCGTCAGCACAATATTGTCGGTTCCCTTGACGCCATTCCAGGAAACTACAATACCACTTGCTGTTTTTTCTGCCGTACCAAGCGTGAGACCTGAGATCTGCAGATCGGCAACCTCACTGTTATCGACCGGAGTAATCGTCGTTTTGGCCTCTTTGCTCTGCAAAGGAATATAAACTCTGTCCCCGTCTTCGTACTGGTTGTCATCACCATAGATTGCTGCATCCGTCGTCTCCAGCCGGTAGGCAAACCCTGGGACCTCACTGCCAGTCTCTGCAATTTCGATGGTGCTGGTGTGATTAAACTGATATTTCCCGCCATCTACTGTGCCAATGATATTCAGTTTATAGGCACCAGTTTTCGCATCCGGAGCTACTGTCAGCTGAAGCGCACCCTCTTCCGTAACTTCAACGGATATGGGCTCCTTCTCTACCGACATGCCAGATTCTGTGGTTACCTTATACAAAACATCGGGATCGATCTGGTATTCACGGGATACACAAACCCGCTTTGTACCCAGAGCCATTCGCTGGGGAATGTTCAGCGAGAGGTATGCACGGAACAGTTCCGCATAAATCGATACCGACCCCTGCGTTTCCGGGGTCATAACTTCTGTCAGACTGTAACGGAGCTCTCCCCCATTTTCAGTGCGAATGGGCAGATTGCTATCCTTCCAGATGAGCGTCAGGGTACTGGTCTTCACGTCATACTGACATTCCACATACGGAGAAACATCCATACCATTGGATGCCTCGATCTCCAAACCAAGCAGATCAGGCCCAATCACATCACTGAGTTTCTGCTGTGTCTGGTTGTCCAGCACACGATAGCTTTTTTGCAAACCAGGTGTGCCGATGGGTATGTTATAGGTATTCTCTCCTGTGCTCAGGTCAATCAGCCGGAGGTTATAGTACTTGGAAGAAGAATCCGTTCGGTAAGTAATCTGGTCTTCTGCCTTATAAACATCATCCTGATACAGAACCTTGATTCCATATCCATAGTTCTTTGGAGGCGCCTTTTTCACTTCCACACGGAGCATATGATTCTGGATCGATGCATTGAAGTACTGACTTTCCTGCAAAGGCACTTCCAGATTATCTTCCACCGCTACAATCGTGTAGTTGGCATCACTCAGTTTGCTGTCCGGCACCAGTACGCCCCTGCTGTTCTTTGCAATGATCCGGAACTGGGTTTTCTCTTCATTGAAATCGTAGCTGTATCCACCTACCGACTCGCCGCCGTTCAAGTCATAGAACGACAAATTCAAATTCTGCAAGCCCGCACTCCAAGAAGAGCTGAAATAGGTGGTATCTCCCAAATAACCCTGCAGCTGCACATTTCCGGAAACACCCTCCAGATCACGCTTCAGCGTGTAGGTCATGGTCATCTTTTCCAGATCCAAGCGAATCTCGTAGTCCGCCGCAGCAACCATCTTTCCATCCAAATAGAAAGTATTGGTTGTCACTTTCCAGTTTATACCGACTTCAGAAAGGTCCACACTGTTACCATTCTGTTCCGCTTTCAGTGCATAGGTGTACTCTCCCTGCTTGATCGGTAAGGTATCCACCAACGTGCTGCCATCTTTCAAAAGAATCAGCTGTACTGGATTCCAGCCCGTTTCAAAATGGACTCCGCTGTACTCGGAAACCGTAAAATCATTGTTGACCGAACGGATTCCCAGCAGATACTTGTACTCCTGCTCATTTTCATAATCATAGAGCGGGGGCATTTTATCAATAGAAATCCGGATTTTGCCATTGGTCTGCGTCAGAGTGATGTAATCAGCGGCATCAATAAATTCTTCCGAAGGATAGTTGCCGTCTGCCTTATTGCCACGATAAATCACTGCCTCATATTTCAGGCCAAGAGAATCCAGACCTTGATAGTTGCCCAGGCTGGTTGTACCAACTTCCAGCTCATATTCCTCTCCTTCGCGAAGCTCCAGAGAATATGCATGTCCACCATTCTGCCTGAATTCAAGATCAAGTTCAGGTATTCCCACAGAGAACGATGTGCTGAAACGCTCGGTTGCAGATTCGGCATTCACTTTAATGGAAGCGTTTTGCGAACATTCCAGATCCTTCAATACTTCCGCAGTCAACTTTCCGGTAGAAGGCTCCAGCGTTACATTCACATAATCACTGATCTGTTCCCCACTGGCCAGCGTGATTCCGCTTCCGGAAATGGTAACATTCCAAGCGAGCTCAGACTGCATCGGGAAATATTTCCCGCTTTCATCATACACCTCAATCGTTCCAGCCATCTTACTGCCTGCTGTTGTACCCAGGCTTAGCAATCCGCTGTCTGGAACAATCCGAACTGTCCGGTAAGATTGTTGAATTTGACTTTGCACACGGATCTCATAGCCTTCGTATGGCATGGTGATTGCAAGGTTCCAATACCCCGACATATCTTCCGGCAACTGTGCCAGCTTGAGCACAACGCGGTCAGCCGCTTCGTCATAATAAGCAGTGAGCAGATCCGAATAATCCGTGCTCTCACCACCGTTCGACTGGGTAAGCGTTACAATCGGCTCCCCCGTGATGGTGCCCATGTTAGACCAGCCATCCACGTTGCTGGGGGAATTATAACAATATACATTCACCTGAACGCCTTCACTGGAGAGCAGTTGATTCCACTCCGGAGAACCACCTTCCCAATATGCAGTGGGGGCACCAATGCTGCCGCTCATCGCATAGGTGTATGCAAAATCGCCTTCTACTGTCAGGTTGAATGTGCTGTTGGTGGAATAGAGTTTCAGATCTTTCAGTACTGTAACCGTGACCTTGCCGGTATTGCCATCAAACGATGCCGCAAGATAGTCATCTACGGTTTCTTCTGCATCCATCGACAAACCGTAGCACTGCAAAGATGCTCTATAGCCCTCTCCCGGCGTAAACGGAATATCAAACTGATAGTTTTCCTCATTCTGCTGGAACACCTTACCAGTCAGGGTGGAGCCTTGCTTCAAACCCAAACTCAATGCATCCCAGTGAATTTCTGTATACAGTTGTTCTTTTTGCGGATAAGTTCCCAAACGCAGGGTATAACCCTCTTCACAGGGTACCAATACCTCCAGGTACCACTGATCTACGTTTGTCTGCGGCATCTCCGTGCTCTTAACGATTACCTTATCCTGCTGCGCATCGTAGGTTGCCGTAACCGGCTCCACCAACGACTCCCCATTGTTGTTCATCAGTTTTGCAGTAATCTGGTCGGGGATAACCGTTCCCATATTGGACCAGCCGGTAATAGATTGACCCATATCGTTCAAGGTCGGTGTAATCGCACTTCCCTCTTCGCTGAGCAATCCACGCCAGTACAGTGTGGTCTCCGAATTGACGTTTACCTGTTCTCCCGGTTGGAGATTCAGTTCCCATGGTCTTGTGTAGATATTACCGTCCGCATCTGCCGCATAGAACCACAGTCTGGCAGGTGTAGATTCATTCGGAAGAACATACTGGATTCCGGAGGGGAACCGGAACGTAAATTCACCATTTTCATTGGGCTGCTGTGTCACCTGCACGCCGCCCTCGCCGCTCACATACAGCAGGCTTGCTCCGGCTGTATCCAGGGAAATCGTTCCGCTGTAATCCGTATCATATTTTGTGAGCTTCGAAATGTTGGTCTTAATAGTACTGGAAACAAAGCCGTTGGAGGTTTGCATAACCGGAGGCAGTTCATCCGGTTGACCGATGCACACAGCCGCAGGCACCGATACTGTTTGATCCATTCCCTCTTCAGCTGTCGCCCAAACATCCCGATAGGTAATTTCGGCCGGTTCAAACGCATTGTTGGCATGGACAAAGAGCCAATACTCCCCATCGATCACCACCACATTGGTTTTCGTTAAGATGACATGAAACCCGTCCGCTTGTATGAATTCAAAGTTTTCTGCGAGTTTGCTGCCACCAGGATTCTTTGCAACAGGAACTTTGCCGTAATACCATCCCGGCTCCGAAGCCTCATAGAAAATCGCCGTGGTCTCCGGGTCCAATTCACTGTCATCCAAGACAACTGCCGCATTTGGAGCAGTCTCTGCCTCCACCGGTTCAGATGTAGGCTCCGCAGTTGCGACAGGCTCTTCCGGCTCAGCCGTGGGCTCCGCAGTCGCGGCAGGCTCTTCCGGCTCGGCCGTGGGCTCCGCAGTCGCGACAGCTTCCTCCGGCTCGGCCGTGGGCTCCGCAGTTGCGGCAGGCTCTTCCGGCTCGACCGTGGGCTCCGCAGTTGCGACAGACTCCTCCGGCTCGGCCGTGGGCTCCGCAGTTGCGGCAGGCTCCTCCGGCTCGGCCGTGGGCTCCGCAGTTGCGACAGGCTCCTCCGGCTCAACCGTAGGCTCCACAGTCACGGCAGGCTCTTCCGCTTCTCCCGAAACCGCAGCCAATTCATCCTCAGTGAGCTGAACGATTCCAGCGGAATTCTGAGGAACCGATTCAGCCGCGTAGATCATAGGTGCAAATACGT
Organism: Allofournierella massiliensis; assembly: GCF_964241245.1. NCBI lineage: Bacteria > Bacillati > Bacillota > Clostridia > Eubacteriales > Oscillospiraceae > Allofournierella > Allofournierella massiliensis. The sequence continues at coordinate 114,323 of NZ_CAXSWZ010000001.1, read as the reverse complement.
TTGTGAGCATCGCAAACGCTAGCACCAGCGACAAAACATGTTTCATCCTCTGATTTCCTCCTTCAACATTTTTAAAAAAGGGAGAGAAGTTCCCTCTGCATTCCACATCTGGTCTCTTCTCTCCCTTTTATAAAGTACTGTTTCGCTTAATCTTCCCGGCGCCGGATGCCAATTTTCAATACGATCCAGCCAATTGCCGCCGTCATAAAGACACCGGCCATTGCCAACAGATTAAACGAGTCGCCTGTGGACGGCGAGGTTCCCTGTGCCGCAGCCGGAGCCTGTGTACTCTGAGGTTCAGCCCCGCCGTTTGCCGTCTGGCCGCCACTCGGTTCCTGCGAATCAGGCTTTTCCTCCTTCAGATCTTCCAGTTTGGACACTGCGTTTTTATAAGTGGTGTATGCTGTGCCCAATTCCGTCTCAAGCACTTTATTCGTCAAACCATATTCCTTGATCAGCTTATCAAGCAGATTCGTGATTGCCGCAACATCTTTGCTCTGATCCAGCGTGATATCTTTGGGCAGATCGTTGATTTCCTGCTTTGCCTCATCCAGAAGTTTCTTAACCTCCGCATTCCGATCCTGACTCTCCGAGTACTGTGCAAACACAGCCTTCTTCTGATCGCCCGTCATCTGATACTTCTGAGCCGCCGCATCCATCTTCACACGAATCGCATCAAACGCGGATTCGTTGTTGTAGCTCCAATGGTCCAGCGCATCTTCCATATCCTGGTTCAAATCCGCCAATTCCTTCTTCATTGCAGAAATCGCTGCAACAAAAACAGCGTAGTGATCAAGTGCTTCTTTGCCAACGGTATTTTCATCAATGGGACAGCCTCTCGCCTGCAGCGCCACTTTTTCCTGATCGATGGAGGCCAGCAAGGAAATATCGCTGTAAATCACTTCCCCATCCACGGCTTTCATTCTGGCAGCCAGTGCCTCCAGGCGCTCGTCCAGATCCTTCAGACCAGCCTGTGCAGCTTCCACCTTAGCCTTCTCTTCCGCGGTGAAGGTATCGCCCAAAGCCTCCAACTCATTCATCTCGTGAATCAGCTGTTCCAGCTTTACATTGTCGGTGTACAGGATCTCATCTCTTCCGGGCAGGGAATCCAGAGCCTTATGGGCATCGCTGCTGCGCTCTTTCAGCTGTTCCAAAGCTTTCTCCGCATTGGTCAGTACCAGCAGTTCTTCCTGCGTAAACTCCGCTTTCCTTGCTTCCAAAGCTTTCACACGCTCGCGCAAAGCCTCGATGCGCTCCACATCCTCCCGTTTCAAGGTAACGGGTAGCTCTGCGTTCGCGATATCCTGAACCAGCTGCTCCCGTTCAGCCTTCAGTTCGGTCAGACCCTCCTGAGCAGCTGCCAGCGGAGCCAATTCCTTTTCAGTCAGCACATCAGCCCCATATTTTTCCTGCAGGGCCTTCACTGCCTTTGCCGCATTTTCAATGTTTGCTTCATCCGTGAAACAAACATTTTCTTTGTCAGGCAGCGCATTCACCTGATCCCGCACTGCCTGAATTTCAGCCAAAATGCCTTCCAGGGCATCTGCCGCGGCCTGGTACTTCTCGTACCCCTTGATTACGTCGGTGGGCACCTTACGTTCTGCAAGAGCCGAAATAGCATGCTGGATCTGCAAAATCACATTGAGCTGATCGGGAGTAACTTCATCGGGCAAAGCTTCAATATCGCTTTCCACCTGAGCAATTCCGTCCAGAATATCCTGGTAGCCAGCCTGTGCCGCAGCCAGTTTCGCCTGCTCTTCTTCGGTAAAGGTATCCTTGCCTTCCAGGTCCTTCACCATTTTTTGAGCTGCATCAATGGCCGCCTTATCGGTGTAGAGTACCTCGTCCTGCGCAGGCAGTTTTGCCAGAGCCGCGTGCGCTTCCTCACTCTGCTTCAGCAGCTCGGCCATTGCCTTTTCCGCATCCACCAGGTTCTTCAGCTCATCAGCGGTAAAGGTGGTTTCAAGCGCCTCCAGTTCGGTTACTTTATCGCGCAGCGCCTGGATCGCATCCTGATCCTTCTGGGCAGTGGTGATGCTCAGCTGCGCATTGGCGATTTCCTCTACCAGAGCCTTGCGGGCATCATTCAATTCACTCAGTTTGGCCTGTGCTGCCGCCAGAGGAGCAAGGTCCTCGGCCGACAGAACTTTCTCGCCATATTTGGCCTGCAGATTTTTTGCAGCCTTTTCTGCACCATTGATTGCAGCAGCATCTGCAAAATTCACATCCTCCGCTGCAGGCAGCGCCTTGATCTGGTCCCGTACAGCCTGGATCTCAGCCAAAATGCTTTCCAGCGCATCTGCCGCAGCCTGATATTTATCATAGCCCTCAATTTCAGCGACGGGAACCGCACGCTTGGTCAAACGGGCAATCGCCTGCTGCAATTCTGCAATCTGGGATGCCATATCAGGGGTAACTTCATCAGGCAAGGCCGCAATATCGCTTTCCACCTGAGCAATTCCGTCCAGAATATCCTGGTAGCCAGCCTGTGCCGCAGCCAGTTTCGCCTGCTCTTCTTCGGTAAAGGTATCCTTGCCTTCCAGGTCCTTCACCATTTTCTGAGCTGCATCAATGGCCGCCTTATCGGTGTAGAGTACCTCGTCCTGCGCAGGCAGTTTTGCCAGAGCCGCGTGCGCTTCCTCACTCTGCTTCAGCAGCTCGGCCATTGCCTTTTCCGCATCCACCAGATTTTTCAGCTCATCAGCTGTAAAGGTGGTCTCAAGCGCCTCCAGTTCGGTTACTTTATCGCGCAGCGCCTGGATCGCGTCCTGATCCTTCTGGGCAGTGGTGATGTTCAGCTGCGTATTTGCGATTTCCTCTACCAGAGCCTTGCGGGCATCATTCAATTCACTCAGTTTGGCCTGTGCTGCCACCAGAGGAGCAAGATCCTCGGCCGACAGGACTTCCTCGCCATATTTGGCCTGCAGATCTTTTGCAGCCTTTTCTGCACCATTGATTGCGGCAGCATCTGCAAAGTTCACATCCTCCGCTGCGGGCAGCTCCTTGATCTGGTCCCGTACAGCCTGGATCTCAGCCAATGCACCTGCCAGATTCTCCACGGCGGCACTGTATACGGAATAATTTGCAATATCCGAAGTCTCAACGCCCAATTCTTTCAGTTCGTCAATCTTCTGTTGAATCTCATCCAGTTTCGCTGCATCCGAAGGCTTTACATCGGCAGGCAATGCAGCAATCAGATTTTCAACCGCGGTAACCTGCTCATCAATTGCATTCCATTTTCCCAGTGCATCCTGAACCTTCTGCTTCTGTGCAGCCAATTTTGCAGAAGCCGCAGAATCTGTCACTGCTTCGATTGCCTTCTGCGCCGCCTGGATCAGAGAAATGGATTTGTAATCTATGGTTTCCGGAATTTGTTCAACTGCGGCAATCGCCTGATTGAAAGCTGCCGCATCAATGATTACCTGGACGGTTGCGGAATTGCCACGGGCATCGGTCGCGCATAATGTTCCGCCCTCGGTGAGAGACTGTCCACTCCAAGGTTTACCATCCAGCGCCAGTGTAGTCGAGCTGTCATCTGTCACGCTTACCGCTACCGGCTGATAATAAAAAACCGCTTCGCCCGAAGCAGGAGTGCCTTCCAGCTGAATCACAGGCACTATTGTATCAACCAACGCAGAATCCGAAACCAGATTGGCCACCGCGTCCACATACGTCTCCGTATCAAAGTCGCCGAATAGGATATTATCTGCATCCAGTTGCAAACCGATCTCCGTTTCACCCGCTTTAGCCGGGGCAGGGTCAGCAACTTGCAGCTGGCAGGTTGCAACAACTATTTTTTCATCAGTCAACGCCGGGGCCTCCCCGGAAGAAAAAAACAACTGATATTCTCCGGTCGCGGAGTTTTCCATGGGTGCATAGTTTTCGAACGTACTACCAACTGTGTAAATCTGGTCCCTCGCATTTTTTACCCACGAGAACAGTTGCTCATCAAACTTCAATCCAAACTGCATACCGAGCAGTTCTGAACCGCTATCCGGGTTAGACCACCCCGCATTGGCAATCGAGATCGTCACGTCTACGATATCACCCGGGTCAAAATAGCCATCCTCCAGATCCGCTCCGGCGAGGTCCACAACCAAATCGCATTGATATGGCTCCTCCGCAAACGCCGGAAACGGAATGCTCGCCGCCAGCATTGCCGAAGCAAGCACCGATGCTACCAATCGTTTTTTCATAGCGTTCTCCCCATTTTTGTTGACATTTTAGTTCTTTTTTGGTATTGATAATTTTGTACTTTTTGTGTATGTGTTGTGAAAATTATCATGAGGTCATTATACACAGCAAAAAATTTTGTGACAAGATGTGGCAAACAGTGTGGCACAAGGAAGCTTTTATGCCACACTTTTGTCGGGAACGCCCTCTCAATCACACAAAGGAAGGAAAATCCGCCAATGAAAGAGCTGCACGATCGTCTGAAATCGCTGATTCAGGAACATTCTGGATCCATATCTATGGCCGAAATTGCCCGCAAAGCAAACATTGACCGTTCAACTCTTTACAAAATCCTGCGCGGAGAACGCAAACCAACCGCTTCTCAGCTTAGTGCATTGCTGGATGTGCTAAACGTCTCACCAGAACAATATCACTCCATGCTCTTTCTGTTCGACGCTTCGCATTCCAGTCAGAGTGAAAAAGACTGCAATTCTCAGATTTATTCGCTGCTGCGTTCTATTTGTATGGTTCAAAGCAGCATTCTAGCTCCTTACAGCACCCCTCCTTTATTTCATGATTCTGAACAAATCGTTCCCCCTTTTACCATTCAGGGGCTGACCGCTTTAAAAAACTGGCTGCGCAGGATTTTGTACCGCTATGCCACTTCAAACAGTGCGCTCCCTTTGTATCTTTCCCCTACCACAAGCAAGCTTGTGACTGATTGTCTTGTGGAAGTTTTTTCGCTTCCGGAAGCAACCAATCACACCGTAAAACAGCTTTGCCTCTTTGCGAAAAACACAAATGCAGAACTTGATTTTATGCAAAATCTGCGCACTTTATCCAACTCTGTTCCCTTCCTGTTTCTGGAAAAGATGCAGTATCAGGCGCGTTTGTGCAACAGCAGCACCTCCATTCCAACACCCGGTATCCTGATGCCAATTTATTTGCTGTTTCCTGCCGCTGCCCTTTTTATTGATATCTCTGAGCAAAAAGCCATTTATATTCAAGATAGCAACGCAGTGGAATTTCTTCGTCAACAATTCAGTCAGCAATATTTGAATACTCAAAAAGCACTTTTTCTAGATGCACAACCCTGCAGTTGTGAGCAAGCAATGCGCCAAACCAACAGTCTTGCACGAACTGGCGGACCGGCATGCTGGCTCCGCTATGATCCTCCTTTGCTGCGCTGCATCGACAGTAACCTGGCTATGCGCTTAATTCTTCCGGAATCAATTTCTGCTCAGGCCGGTATCCAGTCCCTGCTCGATCGGCTTGAGGATATCATCAACCTTGCACCATCCTGCTATTTCAGTGAGGACGGATTGCTCGACTTTGTCAGCCACGGGAAGCTTGGCGATGTTCCCGATGATCTTTACCACCCTCTAAGTCCCTCCATTCGGCGGCTTCTTCTGGAACGTCTGAAAGAGCTGTGCATCACCTCGCCCACCCCTGTTCGACTGGTTGATTCAAAGCTCCTCCCACTTGCTCCCAACGTTATCATCGATGTATACGAATCCACTGGGATACAGATGTTCCAGAAGCTCGTCCATAAAAATGAGTCCTCTTTCCGCAGCTGCCATATACATGAAGATTCCATTACGAGCGCACTCATTAACTATTTGGTTCATTTTGAAACAAACGGATTTGTACGTTCAAAGCAGTATACCGTTGATTTTATTGACTATTGCATCCGAAAACTCGTTTAATTTGGGTCCACCAGCTCCACAAAAAAGCTCGAATCCATTTGTGCCATGCCAGGCCAAACGGACTCGAGCTTTTCTTTTCAGATATTCTTTTTCAGGTGATGGACAGCCCCATTCCCAACTGCAAGCCCCAGCGGAACGCCAATGCTGTGCTGGTGAAAAACATGGACAGCAATCCGCAGCCAAACAGCAGACCAGTTGCGAACCGGCGGGTATTTGTGCTTTCGTAGGGAGTCAGGGCTTGAACACCGCCGTCCAGTACCATGGGAATCATCAGAACAGCCGCCCAGAGGGCACTTACACGAACCCATGGATAGCACAGCGCTGCGGCCAGAATCCCCACAAGTTCCCCCGTGCAGCGGGCGCAAACCGGAAACCGCCGCCCATGATAATGGAACGATCGGTCATCCCGGCAATGGCAGCCGCAGAACCGGGGCAGCCAGACATAAAGCCAGGAGATCATTGCATCATGGCCAGACCCACACCGGCAGCGACCACGACCACATAGTAGATTACAATGCAGATCACACCAACCAGCGCGCCGATGCCCGCTTTCTTTGCGGTATTGGGCTTCTGATCCTTCCATACCAGGAACAGGATCAGACCAACCAGAGGAATGCAGCAGCCCAGAACAGCCCATCCGATATTGCCGCTGTCCACCACTGCGGGCTTATCCTGCTGCGATACACCGCATGCCGGGCATACTACAGCCTTATCATCGATTTCTTTTCCGCAGTTTTTACAATATGCCATAGCTAATTCCTCCTTTGTGTCCACCGGTCTGAGCCCGCGGATTTTGTTTGAGTAAAGCATACCATGTTTCGTTATAATGTGCAATAATTTTTTCACAATTTAATTATAAAATCAACTATTATGCTTCATTTCCTTACTGTTTCACATCCTTTTCAGGAATCCGGACATTGCAAATCTTCTCTTTTGCGGCGCTGGTGCCTCCGGCCTTTTTTGTGCTATAATAAAACAGTGCAGACAAGGAGGAAAACGCTATGAAGTACGATGCCCTGATCGTAATCGATATGCAAACCGCTCTGGTAAACGCACATCCGTACAACGAAGCAGGTGTACTAGCCGGGATTCGCTCGCTGCTGGAGCGCTGCCGTGCTTCGGGCGTGCCCGTGATCTATGTTTGTCACGACGGCGGCCCTGGCGATGAACTGGAGCTTGGCAGCCCCGGCTGGCAGGTTGCCGCACCGATTGCGCCGGAACCGGGAGAAAAGCGTTTTGACAAGCACTTCAACAGCGCATTCCGCCAGACCGGCCTTCATGAGTACCTCCAGCAGATGAACGCAAAACAGCTGATTCTTTGCGGCATGCAAACGGAGTACTGCTTTGATGTTTCCTGTAAGGTGGCCTTTGAACTCGGCTATGAAGTGACCATCGCCAGAGGCACAACCACCACCTTCGACAACGATTTTGCCGCAGCCCGGGATCTGACCCGCTATTATGAGGAAAAGATCTGGGCCAATCGATACGCCCAGGTTCTTGAACTGAACGAAGTTTTATCCCGGCTGAAGGGCAACGAATCTTCCTGAAAGGATCTTTTATGACCGAAACCATTCCCATGCGGGTGATTGCCCGCATCCACAGCGATTTTACCAGCAAATTCGGCATTCCCCGCCAGAGCGGTCTGGTGGAAAGTTTACAGGCCGTGATTGTATTTGAACCGGAATACCGGGATCCCAACGCTTTGCGCGGGCTGGAGGATTTTTCTCATCTGTGGCTCATCTGGCAGTTTTCTCAGGCGGTGCGCTCTACCTGGTCGCCCACGGTTCGCCCGCCCCGGCTGGGCGGCAACACCCGAATGGGTGTGTTCGCCACCCGCTCCCCCTTCCGGCCCAACGCCATCGGCCTTTCCTGCGTGAAGCTGGATCGGGTGGAGCTTCACCCGGAGCTGGGGCCGGTAATCCATGTGCTGGGAGCCGACCTGCTGGACGGCACCCCCATCTTTGACATCAAGCCCTACCTGCCCGCGGCGGACTGCCGGCCCGAAGCCCTGAGCGGCTTTGCGGGCCCGGTGCGGGACTATCACCTGGAGGTGGTCTTTCCTCCGGAATGGCTGGTAAGGGTACCGGAAGAGAAACGCAGTGCTCTGGAAGGAGTACTGGCCCAGGACCCCCGCCCCTCCTATCAGGATGACCCGGAGCGGGTCTACGGCCTGACCTTTGCCGGGCTGGAAATCAAATTTACCGTAAGCGACGGCGTGCTTACCGTCTGCCGGGTTACCCCGGCGAACGGTGCCCCCCACACCGGACGCTGACCATACACAAAGCATCAGGCCCCAGACGGGCCCGGGAAAGCGAGGTTTTTACAATGAAACGTGCCTGTGTATTTATGGCAAACGGAACCGAGGAATGCGAAGCCCTGCTCACGGTTGACATCCTGCGCCGTGCCGGGGTAGAGGTGGTTACCGCCTCCGTAAACCAGAAGCCGGAAATTCTTTCCAGCCACAACGTTCGCATGGATACCGACGCTGTTGCGGCGGACATTCAGGCGGCTGATTTCGACCTGATCGTGCTGCCCGGCGGCATGCCCGGCACCCTCAATCTGAAGGGCAACGAATTCGTGAAGGCAGTCTGCCAGCAGGCAGCGGCTTCCGGCAAACTGGTGGCCGCCATCTGCGCCGCTCCCAGCGCGCTGGCCGCTTTCGGCCTGCTGGAAGGCAAAAAGGCCACTGCCTATCCCTCTTTCACCGACCAGCTGGCCGGCGCCACTGTGGTCAAGGAGCCCGTTGTGGAGGACGGCGACATCATCACCGGCTGGGGCCTGGGCGCGTCTATCCCCTTCTCTCTGGCGCTGGTGCGGCGGCTCTGCGGCGCGGATGCCGCCGCAGCGGTGCGTCAGGCCATTGGTTACCCCTACGGCTTCTGATTACAGCATACGGCTTTTTGGGCGGGCCAGCCACACGGCCCGCGCTTTTTCTTCACTTGGCCTGTTTTTCGCGGCTCTTTCCGCCCGCCTGTGCATAAATTATCTCATGGCGCCGGCTTTGTTTCCTGCATCTGAAAAGGAGGTATGCCCTTGAACGGAATTCTTCTGCTGACCGGGGTGGTAATCCTGGCCTGCATCCTGGCTCATCGCTTTACTGAAAAGCTGCCCATCCCCACTCTATTGGTATTCATCGGCCTGGGTATGCTGTTCGGAGAGAACGGGTTGTTTCGCATCCGATTCAACAACTATTCCCTGGCTGAAACCGTCTGCTCGGTGTGCCTGATCTTCATCATGTATTACGGCGGCTTCGGCACCAACTGGAGGGCCGCCCGGCCGGTGGCGGTGCAGTCGGTTCTGCTGTCCACCCTGGGCGTGCTGCTCACCGCCGGGCTTACCGGCTCGTTCATCCATCTGGTGCTGCAGCTTTCCTGGCTGGAGAGCCTGCTCATCGGCTCGGTGATTGCCTCCACCGACGCAGCCTCGGTGTTCAATATTCTGCGTTCCCGCAGCCTGAACCTGAAATTCAACACGGCCAGCCTGCTGGAACTGGAATCCGGCTCCAACGACCCCATGTCCTACATGCTCACGGTGGTACTGGTAACCCTGATGACCGGCGGCGACATCTCGGTACCGCTGGTGCTGGCAAAGCAGCTGGTGTTCGGCATCCTGTTCGGCGTGTGCATCGGTTTTGCGGCCGCTTTTCTTCTGCGGCGTACCCATGCCACCATGGCCCAGGGCGACACCATCTTCGTGTTTGCCGCTGCCCTCATCGCTTATGCACTGCCCTCCATGCTGGGCGGCAACGGTTACCTGAGCGTGTATCTGTGCGGCATTCTGATGGGCAACGCGCCCATTGCCCAGAAGCGGGATCTGGTGCGCTTTTTTGACGCGGTCACCGGCATCACCCAGATGATGATCTTCTTTCTGCTGGGTCTTCTGGTTACCCCGGCACAGTTACCCCGTGTCTTTGTTCCAGCGCTGTGCATTCTGGTCTTTCTCACACTGGTGGGGCGGCCGCTGGCAGTGGCGGCACTGCTGGCCCCCTTCCGGCCCAAAGCCGGGCAGATTGCGCTGGTCTCCTGGGCGGGTCTGCGCGGTGCAGCCTCCATCGTGTTCGCCATCTACGCGGTGCTGCACAACGCACCGCTCACCTACGACCTGTTTGATCTGGTGTTCTGCATCGTACTGCTTTCCATGGGTATTCAGGGCACCCTGCTGCCCCACATGGCCCACCACGTTTCCATGATTGACGACAACGCGGACGTGCGGCGTACCTTCAACGACTACCAAGAGGAAAGCGACATCTGCTTCATCAAGCTCCATCTGGACGAAGGCCACCCCTGGGCGGGTAAGCTTCTGCGGGAGATCGTGACCCCGCCGGACTTTTTGGTCAGCCTGATCATCCGCCGGGGTGAGGGCGTTCTGGTGCCCAGCGGCTCCTCCCGGATGCTGGCGGGGGATCTTCTGGTCATTGCCGCCCGGGAATTTGAGAACCGGGCAAACCTGACTCTGCAGGAGGTAAGCATCGACGCCTCTCACAAGCTGTGCGGCAAGCAATTGCGGGACGCACCTCCTGCCCCCGGTACGCTTGTGGTAATGGTGCAGCGGGATGGCCAGACCATCATCCCCACCGGTGACACCGGCGTACAGGCGGGCGACACCCTGGTGGTGGCCCGTTATTGAGCCACATTTTCTCTCGGAGTCAAAACCACCGGCTGAGCCGGTGGCTTGAGTAAGCCCTAGAAGGGCATAATACTAGCAAAGCCCCTTAAGGGGCCACGAATGGGTCTGCCAACTGCATTCCTGTCTCGTGGCAGGCCCCTCAAGGGGCCCTTTTATTTACGCCTTAGTTTCCTTGCTACCCGTAAACGGGTCCACGAACTCCTTAAGGCTCAACTGATCGGCAATCTGGTCCTGTTGCAGTTGATTTTTAATGTACTCTTGGATTTTCTTTTTGTTCTTTCCTACCGTATCCACGAAGTATCCCCTGCCCCAGAAATGCCGATTTCCATACTTGTACTTTAAATTCGCATGTCTGTCGAAAATCATGAGGCTGCTCTTTCCATTGAGATATCCCATAACGTAAGAAATGCTGTACTTCGGCGAAAAACTTATCAGCATATAGATATGGTCCGGGCAGGCCTCTGCTTCAATTATTTCAATATCCTTTTGCTCGCATAGTTTGCGAAGTATCTGACCAATATCTTTTTTGATTTGGCCATAAATCACCATTCTCCGGTATTTCGGTGCAAACACTACATGGTATTGACATCTCCATGTCGTATGGCTTAAACTATCTACGTCTTTGCTATTTTTCATTTCAAAGATAAACCTCTCTGTTCCTAGAATGTGGTTGGCAAACCCACACTCTATTCTACGGGGAGGTTTCTCTTTGTCTAGGGCTAAAGCCGTTTTTATTCCACCAGCTTAGCTGGTGGTTGTCGCTCGCTCAAGCTACCCAACATAAAAAAGCTTCGGGGTGCATGGCACTCCGAAGCTTTTTGTTTTGTATTCTGCTCTTTTGGGAAAATCACTCGTGCCGGATGGCCTCCAGCGCGCTGATCTTAGTGGCGCGGATGGCGGGCCACAGGCCGCTGAGCACACCCACCAGAGTGGAGAAGCCCAGACCCAGCAGCACCAGCCAGGGCGGGATCATGGAGATGGCAGCACTGCCGCCGTCCATACCGTAATAATAGCCGCCGCCAAAACTGCCCATCAGACCGCTCAGATCGATCGATCCGCCGAACAGCGCCGCGATCATGGTCAGGTTGTTCAGAATCGCGCTGGCCGCATAGCTGAGTGCCACACCGATCACGCCGCCCAGCAGACCGATGGCACCGGCCTCCACCAGGAACATGTTGCGGATCTTGCGCACCTCGCAGCCCAGCACCTTCATCACACCGATTTCCTTGGTGCGCTCGTAGATGGACATCATCATGGTGTTGGCAATGTTCAGAGCCGCCACCAGCAGAGCCACAGCGGCGGTGCCGCCCAGAATCATCTGGCTCTTGGCCACGCTGGCCTGCATCTCCTCACGAATCTGGGTCATGGAGTAGGTTTCATACCCCAGATCCTTGATCTGCTGCTCCACATCGCTCACATTGTCCACATCGTCTACCTTCACGTAAACGTTCTCGTAGCCGTTGTCCTTCTGTTTGAGCTGCTGCCCGCTGCTGGTGATCATATAGCTGCCACCGCTGTTCTGCTTGTTTCCGGACAGCTTCTGGTACGCTTTGCTGAGCATTTGCATATCCGTTACGCGCATGGCAATTCCGGAGTTGGTGAAATACTGCTTGGCATCGTCCTGTTGGAACACGCCAACCACCACCAGCTGATAGTCCTCGGTTTTTTCATTTCCGTTGCTGTCGTAAGCGGTCAGTCGCAGGGTAAGTTTTTCCTTCTGTATGTCGAAGAAGGGCTCCACCGGGTTTCCCAGAGAGTCGGTCTCGCCCCAATAACGCTGACGCTTACCGCTGTTCGGGCTCTTGCGGGTATCCTGGAATTCATAGGCAAAATGTTCGCCAATCAGCACCGGAATCTTCTTTTTGCCCAGATTCAGATCATCCGCCACAAAACTGCCGCTGATCAGCTGGTAATCCATGGCCTGCAAAGCATCCATGTCCACGCCATACATATTCCAGGCATAAGCCTCATAGCGGTCGTTTTTGCCCGCGTAGATCTGGGCGTTCAGGTTATTGTCCTGATACATGGGAGTAACCGCCACCACATGCTCATAGCTGCGCAGCTGATCCAGCATCTTGTCGTCCAGCACCGGCACATCGCCGCTGGCCGCGCCCCACTGGTAGTTGTTGATGGTGATCTGGGTCAGATCGCCCCAGCTTTGCAGCATGGCTTCGTTCTGGGCATTGCTGGCAATGCCCAGGCTGATCATTACGATGATGGAAAAGGTGCCCACCACCACACCGATTACCGTAAGAGCGGTGCGGCCTTTGCGGCGGCGAAGATTATCCGTGCTGAGGCGCAGCAGATCAGATATCTTCATCTTCATCCTCCAACTGAGCCAGTTTCTTTGCTTTCTGCTTCTTCTTCACAACAACCACGACCACAACGACCACGGCTGCAACGCCCACCACGATGAGCACCCAGCCCCAGATGGGCATACCGGGAGTGGTCTCGGTCATGGTGGGGTCCATCATACCGGGATCCATCGGGTCAATGCCCATATCCATCATGGGCTCTACGGTGCAGGAGAATTCCTTCTCCAGAGTTTTTACTTCGCCCTTGGCATCCTCATAGCTCAGGATAACCTTACCGTTAATGGTGCCCTCGGCCGCAGCCAGAACACTGAAGTCCACCGAGTTCTCGGTACCGGCGGCGATGTTGCCCAGGAACTGGCTCTGGCCGGGGTTGGCCAGGTTATCGCCCTGGATCTCGGCGGAGAGGTTGTTGATGGCGCTCTTGCCCTTGTTTACAAAGGTAACGGACAGATAGCCCTCCTCGCCCATCATGATGGTCTCGGGAGCCTCCATGTTGGTGATGTCGAACCGCTCAGGCTGGGTCACCGGGATGGAGATGGGAGAGGTGGTGGCCTCGCCGTTCTTGCTGCTCAGGTTCACGTTAATGCTGATGGCGCCCGGCTCAATGGTGGCGTCGGTGATCATCTTATAGCTGATGGTCTTGGTGGTATTGGGAGCCATCTCGCCCACATAAGTATTCATGCTGCCGCTGGCCAGAGAAACACCCTTCAGCTCGCCGAAGTTCAGGCCCACCATCACATCCTGCAGGTTGGCGTTGCCGCTGGTGGTGAAGAGGGTCAGCTGGAGGGTGAACTCCTTACCGGCCTCCACGCTGTTGCCGCCGAAGGAGAAATCCTTGACCAGAATCTTCGGGTAGTCATATTCCGGTTTCTCGGTGGGAACCGGCTCGGGAGTGGGGGTGGGCTCCGGAGTATCCACACACATGGAGAAGTTCTGGAGCAGAGTCTGCATAGGTGCGCCGTCACTGTAAATCATCTCAAAAGAAAACTCGGTACTACCGCCCAGATATTCCACATTGCGGAAAATGAAGGTGTAGGTCCCGTCCCCATTGCCTCCATTGTCTTTATTTGTATTAGCGGAAAACGAGGGAGTATTGGTGCGCGCGGTGATCTTTGCACCGGTCGCTGCGGCACGTTCGTCCACCACTGTTACCTCGATATCCGCACGTTCCCCCTTATCAAAATGATCTCCGTCATATCCCTTCACGCGGTAAGAAGAAATATACGCCTCCGGTGCGGGAGTCAGATCTGGTTCCGGCGTGGGGGTAGGCTGCTCGGCCGAGCTGTTGCTCTCCGCAACCGCCACCACGCTGGTACTCTGGGGCACGCTGGCCGGGGCGGAAGTGCTCTCGCCCTCGGCAAATACGCCGAAGGCGCTGAATGCGCTCAGTGCCATGGCCATGGCCAGAACGGCACTGATCCGTTTAATGCTCTGTTTCATGTGTTTCTTCTCCTCACTGTTTTTCGCTATTCAGAGGCACCGTGGTGTTGGGTTCCGCCGGGGCCTCCTGTTCCATAATATCGCTGAACATCTCGGCCATGGCCGCCGCCTTGGCCGCAGCATCCATCACCATGTCGCTTTCTACCTTGCCGTCCTTGATGGTAACCACCCGGTCCGCCACCGCGGCCAGATCCCGTTCGTGGGTAACCATTACAAAGGTGATGTTGTTTTCCTTTGCCATATTCAGCATCCGGTAAAGCACCTGCTTGGTGGTCTGACTGTCCAGGTTGCCGGTGGGTTCGTCCGCAAAAATGACCTTGGGTTTTGCCACAAAAGCGCGGGCAATACCAACGCGCTGCTGCTGGCCGCCGCTCATCTCGGTGGGTTTATGGCCCGCCCGCTTGCCCAGGCCCATCTTTTTCAGCTCCTGGGTGGCCAATTTGAGGCGCTCCTTGCGGCCCACCCCCTTGAACATCAGCGGAAGGGCCACGTTCTCCGCTGCCGTCAGGTTGGGCAGCAGGTTGTAACTCTGGAAGATAAAGCCCAGATGCTCCTGACGGAACTTTGCCAGCTCGTTTTCGGTCATCTGGCTGATGTTGTGCCTGCCGATGTACACATCGCCCTTGGTAGGCTTTTCCAGCCCCGCCAGCTGATTGAGCAGGGTGGATTTACCGCTGCCGGAGGGGCCTACGATGCAGCAGATCTCCCCCGGTTCAATGGCGAGATTCACATCGTTCAGCGCAATGACCTTTTCGTGGCCCACCCGGTAAACCTTGCGCAGGTGTTCCACACGGATAATTGGCGCCATGATTTCACCTCTTCGTTTTTTATCTGATTGCAGGCCGCTCAGAAGATGCCAACAAACTGCAGCATCCAGCCGGTGCGGCTGCTTTTGAATACCCAGTAATACAGAATCGCGAATACCTCGCGGAAATAGCAGGGCATAATGGAATTGAGCCCGATGGAGGCGGGCAGAGTATCCACGTCAGTAAACCCTACCATGCGGGCGTATTCTCCGCCCCGGTAACAATGGAACGCATTGGTCACCACCACGATGGGCTCGGTGGCCGCAATGCCCCGCTCCTCCAGCAGGCGGCGGGCAAACAGCAGGTTTTCCTCGGTGGAGGTGCTTTTATCCTCCACAATGATCTGCGCTTCGGGAACACCCCGTTCAATCAGCCAGCGGGCCATGGCCACCCCTTCCGGAATGGTTTCGTCCCGCCCCTGGCCGCCGGTGACCACGATCACCGCGTCCGGATTTTCTTCGTGATATTCCAGAGCCTTCTGCAGTCGGCAGACCAACAGCTTGCTGGGCACATCCTTGCGCAGACCGGCGCCCAGCACCACAACCGCCTTTTCGTCCCCCTGCGGCTGATCGGTATAACCGCTGATGGCCACAAACGCCAGCAGCGCGCAGAATACCCCCAGCCCGCAGAAAAAGCCGATGCGCAGCACCCGACCCACGCCGGCGGCGCAGAAGGCATCGATCTGCCGGGCAAACAGCGCGTAGATCCACAGCCCGGCGGTGATGGCGTACATGATGAGCATGCCGAAATTGAAATTGGAGCGCAGCGAGCGAACGATGCTGTCCAGCAGAAAATATACCGCCAGCGCCCATACAATAATCAGTTTAATCTTCACAAGATCCTTTCCGCAATGTGTTGTTTTTCCCTGTTAATAAACGGGCCGCGGAGCAACGCTCCGCGGCCGCCATATATAAGACGATAAAGCGTGCGTTTATATTGCACTTTTTTCAAAAAAGTTAAAAAAGATTGAAAAAAATTGCTTTATCGCAAATTCAGATCAAACAAGCAGCCGGTCGCTCAGATCCTGACCTGCCAGATCTGCCGGAACGCCCAGATAGGAGCAGATGGTTTTGCCGATGGCTCCAAAGCCCAGCACGGTGCCCAGATTATTGTTTTCCTTCACGCAGCTGCCCGCCACCAGCATGGGAACATACTCGCGGGTGTGGTCGGTGGTTTTGGTAAAGCCGGGGTCACAGCCGTGGTCGGCGGTGATGATCAGAAGATCATCCTTCCGCAGCTTTTTGAGCATCTCGCCCAGGCCCTGGTCAAACTCGGTGGCTGCGGCGGCGTAACCGTCGATGTTGCGGCGGTGACCGTAAACCATGTCAAAGTCCACCAGATTGATGAAGGCAAGCCCCTCAAAGTCCCGATCGGTCAGCTCCAGCATCACCTTGATGCCTTCGGTGTTGCCGGAGGTTCGGATGGTATCGGTGACGCCCTCGCCGTCGAAGATGTCGTAAATCTTGCCCACGCCGATCACATCCTTGCCGGCGGCGCTCAGCGCGTCCAGCATGGTTTTTCTGGGGGGCTTGAGGGAATAGTCGTGGCGGCGGGGGGTACGCTGGAAGTCTGCCGCGCAGGTGCCCACAAAGGGACGGGCGATCACGCGGCCCACACCGTGCTCACCCTTGAGCATATCCCGGGCGATCTGGCAGTACTCATACAGCTGCGCCACCGGCACAATCTCCTCATGGGCGGCCACCTGGAACACGCTGTCTGCCGAGGTGTACACGATCAGTGCGCCGGTGCGCATGTGCTCCTCGCCGTAGTCCTTGAGCACCTCGGTGCCGGAATAGGTGGCGTTGCAGATCACCTTGCGGCCGGTGCGCTTTTCAAATTCCTCGATGACCTCCGGGGGGAAGCCGTTCGGGTAGGTGGGCAGAGCGCGCTCGCTTTCCACACCCGCAATCTCCCAGTGACCGATGGTGGTGTCCTTACCGTTGCTGGCCTCCTGCAGGCGGGCGCAGCTGCCCAGCACCTGTGCAGCGGGCTCACCGCAGGTCACACCATCCAGATTGAACAGGCCCATTTTCCTCATGTTGGGGGTATGGAACTTTTCGCTCTTTGCAATGGACGCAAGGGTATTTGCGCCCACGTCACCAAATTTATCCGCATCCGGCTCGGCACCCACACCGAAGCTGTCCAGCACTACCAAAAACACTCGTTTTGCCATATTGTTTCTGCCTCCTTTTCGTTGGCTTTCGTGTGTTGTTTCATTATATCGTATTTACCCCAAAAAGTTAAGTATATCCCACCAGCTTTGTTGAAAAAATGCAATAAAATGTTCTGTTAAATTTTTATTTAATTGGTACGATTGCATATACTTTTCCGAAAGCTCACCGGTACCCCTTTCACGAAAGGTTTTTTTATTATATAATAGGGGCGGCGAGCGAAAAAGCGACCCCGTCTCCGCCCGGAGACGTTGTGGATAGATCAAATGAGAAGAGAGTATTTAGGAGGATTTTACGAATGCGTAAGACAAAAATCATTTGTACCTTAGGCCCCTCTACCGATAAAGAGGGCGTAATGCGTGAATTGATCCTGGCCGGCATGAACATTGCCCGTTTCAACTTTTCCCACGGCGACTATGAAGAGCATAAGGGCCGTCTGGACAAGCTGAAGGCTCTGCGTGAGGAGCTGGGCCGCCCCGTGGCTGCTCTGCTGGACACCAAGGGCCCCGAGATCCGTCTGAAGCAGTTCGCCGGCGGCAAGGCCAAGCTGGAAGCCGGCCAGAAGTTCACCCTGACCACCCGTGACGTGGAGGGCAACAAGGACATCTGCTCCATCACCTATCAGGATCTGCCCGGCGACGTTTCCGTGGGCAGCACCGTGCTGCTGGCCGACGGCCTGATCAGCATGACTGTTACCGCTGTGACCAACACCGACATCGAGTGCCTGGTAAACAACAGCGGCCCCATCAGCAACAACAAGGGCGTGAACGTGCCCGGTGTTTCTCTGTCCATGCCTTACCTGAGCCAGAAGGACAAGGAGGACATCCTGTTCGGTATCGAGAACGGCTACGACTTCATCGCCGCCAGCTTTACCCGCAGCGCGCAGGACATCCAGGATATCCGCCGCCTGCTGAACGAGCACAAGTCCAACATCCGCATCATCGCCAAGATCGAGAACCGCGAGGGTATCGATAACATCGACGAGATCCTGGCTGCTGCCGACGGCGTCATGGTTGCCCGCGGCGACATGGGCGTTGAGATCGACTTCACCGAGATCCCCATGATCCAGAAGGACATCATCTTCCACAGCTTCTCCGCCGGTAAGCCCGTTATCACCGCTACCCAGATGCTGGAGAGCATGCAGGAGAATCCCCGCCCCACCCGTGCCGAGATCACCGACGTTGCCAACGCCATCTACGACGGCACCAGCGCCATCATGCTGAGCGGTGAGACCGCTGCCGGTAAGTACCCCGTGGAGGCCGTTCGCACCATGGCCGCCATCGCCGAGCGCACCGAGAGCGACTCCAGCTACATCGAGCACATGCGCAAGAGCCCCCTGGATACCCGCCTGAGCATCGCTGCTGCTACCGCTCATGCCGCCTGCACCACCGCAGCCGACATCAAGGCTACCGCCATCATCACCGTTTCCAAGAGCGGTGAGACCGCCCGCCTGCTGAGCAAGGGCCGCCCCGAGACTCCCATCATTGCCTGCGTGCTGGATGAGCAGACCCAGCGTCACCTGGCTCTGAGCTGGGGCGTGCATCCCATCCTGATGCCCTACGCCAACAGCACCGACGAGCTGGTTGATCTGTCTGTTAAGACCTCTGTGGAGCACGGCCTGCTGCAGAGCGGCGATCTGGTGGTTGTAACCGCCGGTGTTCCCGTGGGTGTTTCCGGTACCACCAACATGATCAAGGTCCACATGGTTGGCGAGTTCCTGGCCAGCGGCGTGGGCATCGGAAACCAGAACGCCAAGGGCGCCCTGTGCATCTGCCGCAACACCGAAGAGGTTGCCAGCAAGTGCAAGCCCGGCTGCGTGCTGGTGGTTCCCTACACCAACAACGACATGCTGCCCTACATGCGTGAGGCCAGCGCCGTGATCGTTGAGGAGGCTGGCATGAACAGCCACGCCGCCATCGCCGGTCTGGCTCTGGGCAAGGCTGTGATCGTTGGTGTTGCCAACGCCACCCGCCTGCTGAAGGACGAGACCATGGTTTCTGTGGACTGCGTACGCGGCACCATCCAGACCATGCCTGTCTGATTCATCTGAATCGCTTTTCTCTCCCCTGTGCATCCGCACAGGGGAGTTTTTTTGCCACAAAACAGGAACGGCGCACGCGAAAAAATTCCGCGTGCGCCGTTCCTGCTTTTCTTTATTCGTTATCCGAATCCGGGTGCCTGCCCTTCAGGCGGGCCAGCCGCCGGGCGATCTTTTGCCGGCGAAGGGCAGTGGCGGTTTCGTCCACCTTCCAGTGCTGCCCGTCAAACAGCAGCACATCCCCCTCCCGGGCATCGGGAAGCTGCTGGCGGGGAACCTGCTGCCAGCGGATCTGATCCGCCTCATCGGTGACCTCAATCACCGCTGTGTCGCCTTCCCATCGGTCCAGAATACAGACTTCGTTCATGCTGCTCCTCCCTTTCTCATGCGGCACTATCCGCCTGCTGGCTGCCGGAGGCGGTATAACATTGCAGACCGTCCTCTGCGGCGGCAATCACCACACTGCCGTTCTCATCGGTGCGCAGCACCTGCGCGCCCACCATGGCGAAGTTTTGCAGCGCCTGCTTATGCGGATGGCCATAGCTGTTGTCCTTTCCGCAGCTGACCACCACATACCGGGGCCGAATCGCCTGCAGGAAAGACAGGGTATTGGAGGTGCTGGAACCATGGTGCGCCGCCTTGAACACATCCGCCCGGGGCAGCTCGCAATGGGCCAGCGCGTCTTCCTCCACCTCGGTTTCCCCGTCGCCGGTAAGCATCACCCGCAGACCGGGAGCGCTGTAAAACAGCACCTGCGAGAGATTGTTGTAATTATCGGTCTCCACACCGCTGGCCAGCACCGAGAGGGCGGCTTCTCCAATGGAGAATTCCTGCCCCGACTCGGCGGTCACCACCGGGATATTCTGCTCTTCGATGGTATCCATCACCTTTTCAAAGGTTCGGGTGGTGGGATAGGGTGCCTTGTCGAAATCCGGCAGCAGCACCTGTTCCACCTGTACATGCTCCAGCACCGCCTGCATGCTGCCGATGTGATCTGCATGGGGGTGGCTCATCACCAGCAGCTTGAGCCGGGTGATGCCCTGTGCATCCAGGTAGGAAAGCAGCGCTTCTTCGCTGGAAGCCTCGCCCGCATCCACCAGACAGTACTCCTGACCGCTTTGCAGCAGGGTGGCATCCGCCTGGCCCACATCGATAAAGTGCACTGCCTGCGCATCCGAGGGCAGATTTTCCAGCCCCTGCGGCCGGGCGGAAACACCCAGAACGTCGTAAATATCCTCCCAGGTAAAGCCGCCGCCTGCGGCCTGCCCATTCAGGCCCAGCCGCAGCCCGATGACCAGACAGAAGGCTGTAAGCAGAAATACAATGCCCTGGGAAAAGGTGATTCGGATGGGATATTTTTTGCGCCGTGTACGCCTTTTTCTCCGCTTTGCCATGGGTTACTTCCGCCTGGTCTTGGGAGCAAAGGTGGGCCGGCCGGAATTCTTGCCGCCGCCCTTGCCGTGATTGGGAACAAATCGGCCCTGCACCGGCCGGGCTGCGTTTTTAGCATTCTGGGCACTCTTGCGGCCGGTGACGGGCCGGGCCTGCGCACTGACCTTCGGCTTGTAGCCGGGCACCAGCAGGGGAATCAGATCTTCCCGGTGGGTCTTGTGCAGGGCTTTGACCACCTTTTCCGCGTTGCGGGGCTCGTAATACTGCAGCAGAGCCCGCTGCAAAGCCTTGCCCTCCGGCGATTTTTCCACGAACACCGGCTTTAAGGTATAGGGATCCAGCCCGGTGTAGAACATGCAGGTGGACACGGTGCCCGGTGTGGGGTAGAAGTCCTGCACCTGCTCCGGGCGGATGTTGTGCTTGTACAGATATTCCGCCAGATAAACCGCATCCTCCAGCGTGCTGCCCGGATGGCTGCTCATCAGATAGGGCACCAGAAACTGCTTCTTGCCCGCCTTTTTGGTGAGCTCATAGAACCGCTTGGAGAACTTGTTGAACACCTCCACCGGCGGCTTGCCCATGTATTTGAGGGTGTTGGGCGCGCAGTGCTCCGGGGCCACCTTCAGCTGACCGGAGACGTGATGCTCCACCAGCTCCTTGAAGAAGGTCTCGTCCTTGTCCCAAGTGAGGTAATCGTAGCGGATGCCGCTGCGAATGAACACCTTTTTTACCCCGGGCAGAGCCCGCAGACGGCGCAGCATGTTCAGGTACTCGGTGTGGTCAATGATCAGGTGGGGGCAGGGGCCGGGGGCCAGGCACTTTTTGCCGCCCTGGCACATGCCCTCGGTCATCTGCTTGGCGCAGCTGGGCAGCCGGAAGTTGGCGGTGGGGCCGCCCACATCGTGAATGTAGCCCTTGAAGCCGGGCTGTTTGGTGAGCAGCTCGCCCTCTTCCACCACGCTGTCCACGCTGCGGCTGGTGACCCGCCGCCCCTGATGCAGAGTGATGGCGCAGAAGTTGCAGCCGCCGTAGCAGCCCCGGTTGTGGATGATGGAGAACTCCACCTCTTCGATGGCGGGCACACCGCCCAGCGCATCGTAGCTGGGGTGCCAGGTGCGGGTGTAGGGCAGGGCTGCCACCCGGTCCAGCTCCCGCCGGGTGAGGGGCTTGGCGGGCGGATTCTGCACCAGATAGCCGTGCTCCTGCTTCTGCACGATGATCTGGCCGGTGACGGAATCCTGATTGTCCATCTGAATGCGGCAAGCCTTCGCGTATGCCACCTTGTCGGTGCTCACCTTGTTGAAGCCTGCGCATTCCAGATATTTTGCGGGCAGATGGGCAAAGTCGGTCATGTAGCAGGTGCCCGCCACATCCCGAATCTCACTGGCCTTCTCCCCTGCTGCCAGCCGCCGGGCGATCTCCACCGTCTGGTGTTCGCCCATACCGAAGCTGATGATATCCGCCCCGGAGGTCTCGGCAATGCTGGGCAGCACGGTGTCCATCCAGTAGTCGTAATGGGCAAAACGGCGCAGGCTGGCCTCCAGACCGCCCAGAATCACCGGCAGATCCGGGTAAGCCTGCTTGGCCAGCTGGGTGTAAACAGTGGCGCTGCGGTCCGGCCGCTTGCCGGCCACGCCGCCGGGAGTGTATTCGTCCACCTTGCGGCGCACCTTGGCCACCGAATAGTGGGCAACCATGCTGTCCACATTGCCGCCGCCGATGAAAAAGCCGTAGCGGGGCTTGCCCAGCACCTTAAAGCTCTCGCAGGTGGTGTAGTCCGGCTGACTGATCACGCCCACCCGATAGCCCTCAGCTTCCAGAATGCGGCCGATGATGGCCGGGCCAAAGCTGGGGTGATCCACATAGGCGTCACCCATAACCAGAACAAAGTCCAGCTCGTCCCAGCCGCGCTGGCGCATATCCTCCTTGCTGATGGGCAAAAACTGTGTGCCCTGCTGCATAGGAAATCTCCTTTCTATTCCTCGCGGGCCAAAGCGGCCCGGTTCCATTGGTAAAACACATCCGTGATCGCAGAGCGCCCCCGGCAGGCCGCTGGTCTGCCGGGGGCACGAACGTCTGGCTTGATTCTATTGTAGCAAATCCCGCCCTGCATGTACAAGAGCGCAGGTTCAGGGAATCTCCTCCGGCACAGGGGCATTGTCCGCCCGCATGGACCGTTCGATCCACTGTTGACGGGTGATGAGCACCTCCCGAGGCTTGGCGCCCTGATAGGGTCCGATCACGCCCAGCTGCTCCATATCGTCCATGATGCGGGCAGCGCGGGCATAGCCCAGCTTGCACTTGCGCTGTAAAAGGCTGGTGGACGCCTGCCCGGCATCGATGACAACCTCCACCGCCTGTTCCAGCATGGGGTCGTGGCCGTCGTCCTCGTCGTCGCCGTCGCCGCCGGAGGCCTTCTCGGGCACCGCGTGCTTTTCCATCTCCTCGATCATCTTCTCGTCGTACTGGGAGGTGTTGTCCTTCTTGATGAAGTCCAGCACGGCACTGATCTCCTCATCCTTCACATAGGTACCCTGAATGCGCAGGGGCTTGGATGCGCCCACCGGCATGAAGAGCATGTCGCCCATGCCCAGCAGTTTCTCCGCGCCGCCCGCATCCAGAATGGTACGGCTGTCCACCTGGCTGGATACCGCGAAGGCGATTCGGCTGGGAATGTTGGCCTTGATCAGACCGGTGATTACATCCACGCTGGGGCGCTGGGTGGCCACGATCAGGTGCATGCCCGCGGCGCGGGCCTTCTGGGCAATGCGGCAGATGTAGTCCTCCACCTCTTTGCCAGCCACCATCATCAGGTCAGCCAACTCGTCGATGATAATGGCGATGTAGGGCAGCTTTTCCATACCGTCGGTCTCGGCGGCCATCCGGTTGAAGCTCTTGATGTCGCGCACGTTGTTCTCAGCAAACAGATGGTAACGGCGCTCCATCTCGGCCACGGCGCTGCCCAGCGCACCCGCCGCCTTGCGGGGCTCGGTGACCACCGGCATCAGCAGATGGGGAATGCCGTTGTATTCCGCCAGCTCCACCACCTTGGGGTCGATGAGAATAAGCTTCACGTCCTCCGGGCTGGAACGGTACAAAAAGCTGATGATGATGCTGTTCACGCACACCGACTTACCGCTGCCGGTGGAACCAGCGATCAGCAGGTGGGGCATCTTGCACAGGTCCGCCACCTGAGCGTTGCCGGCAATGTCCTTGCCCAGTGCCAGCGTCAGGGGCGAGGCGCTGCGGGTGTAGGCCTGGGACTCAAAGATTCCCCGGATACCCACCGGACTGGATTTCCGGTTGGGCACCTCCACGCCCACGGCAGGCTTGCCGGGAATGGGCGCCTCGATGCGCACGCCGGCCGCCGCCAGATTCAGCGCAATGTCGTCGGCAAGGCCGGTAATCCGGCTGATCTTCACGCCGGCCAGCGGCTGCAGCTCGTATCGGGTTACCGAGGGGCCGCGGCAGATGTCCAGCACGCGGGTTTTTACGCCAAAGCTCTCCAGCGTGCTCACCAGCAGCTCGGCGTTCTTTTTCAGTTCGGCTTCCACGCCCGGATCCTCCGCGGATTCCATCACCTGGAACAGGTCCAGCGGGGGGTACCGGTAAGCCGCGGGCCGTTCGGCAGGCTCGGCCAGCGCGGTTTCTGCCGGGGCTGCCGCCGGGTTCAGCGGACGCAGGGGTTCGCCATAGGAATTGCCCATGGTCTGGCTGGGTTCCATGGCCTTGTGGATCAGGCTGTCCAGCTCGGTGCCGCCGGTGGCAGGCTGCTCCAGATCCAGCGGAATCGGCTGATCCAGCTGGAAGGGAGGCTCGTCCGCGTCGGAGGGTTCCGGCGCATCGTCAAACCGCATCTCCCAGGCATAATCCGGGCTGCTGCTGGGGTAAGGCTCGAAGCCCACATCCGGGTCGGACTGGGGCTCCTCCATGGGAATTTCGGTTTCAAACTCACTGGGCTCGGAAGGCTGAGAAGAATCCATGGGAGGATACATGCCGAAGGTACCACCAGGGCCCACCAGCGGCTCCTCAGGCTGGGGTTCGATCTCGGTGGCAACCACCGGGTCCGGCCCAAGGTCGATGTCCACCTGAGGCTTTCTCCGGAAGCGCTGGGTAAAGGCCTCCTGTTTTTGCTGGCGGACAGCCGCACGCTCCTGAGCGGCAGCGCGGCGCTCGGGCTCCCGGCGCAGCTGCTCCTCTTCCCAGGCCTCACGCTGCTGGCGGGCAGCGTCCCGGTCGGCACGCCAGTCGCCCAGATAATCCTCCGCAATCTGCCACAGGTCACCCGGCGTTACGCCCATATACCACATGATCATGGCAATGAGCAGAATCACCAGCAGGATGTTCGCCGCCGGATGGCCGCACAGAGCCAGCAGGGTGCCGCCAATAATGCCGCCCAACAGGCCACCGCCGAGAATTCCCTGCCCATTGGCGTACAGCGCGGCTGTGGTCTCGCCGAAGCTCAGGCCCACCAGATCAATTTTGGAAAATACCACCGCCGTGCCGCAGATAAGCATCATCAGCAGCAGAGACTTGGCACAGCGCGCCCAGATGGGCCGCCCCAATGCCACCAGTACCGCAATGTAAAGCAGAACCGGCCCCAGCAAGTAGGTGCACACGCCGAACACACCGAACAGCACGCCGCGCAGCATGGCCCAGACCGACTGCCCGGCCACCAGCGCCATGGCGATGAGAACGATGCCCAGGCCAAACAGCAGAATGCTCCAGCTCTGGGCCACATCCGGCTGGCTGCGCCGCGAGCGGGAGCGGGTGGTTTTCGCGCCGCTTCTCGCGGCGGGTTTCTTCTTTTGTGCCATACGTTTCTTTCCCTCGTTGTATGTATTTCCGGCCCCCGCTCCGGAAAAGACCGGGCAGCGGGGACGCCGCGCTCTGTGCGCGGGAATATCTTTTCGGAACTTATCTATTGTAGCATAAAACAAAAGGTTTTAAAACCCAATTTATCGGACACTTTCTCCCTGTCGTGCCCCTTCGCCGCCACCCGTGCCGGTTCGATTGGCTTCAATCTGGCAATAAAGATAGTTCAGCGCGTCACCCAGGCCGCCCAGCTCGTCGATCAGGCCCTCTTCCACGGCCTGTTCACCACCCAGCACGGTGCCCACATCCATCACCAGCTCGCCGGTGTGCATCATCAGTTCCAGAAACCGTTTTTCGCTGATGTTGGAATGACTTTCCACAAAACCGGTAATCCGCTCCTGCATCTGCTCAAAATAGCGCATGGTCTGGGGCACCCCCAAAACCAGACCGGAATGGCGCACCGGATGAATGGTCATGGTGGCGGTGGGTACAATGAAGCTGCGCTTTGCACTGACCGCCAGCGGAATGCCAATGGAGTGCCCGCCCCCCAGCACCAGCGCTGCGCTGGGCTTGGTCACTCCGCTGATCAGCTCGGCCAGAGCAAGCCCGGCCTCCACATCACCGCCTACCGTATTCAGAATCACCAGCAGGCCCTCAATTTCCGGATCCTCCTCAATGGCCACCAGCTGAGGGATCACATGTTCATAGCGAGTCACCTTCTGTTCCTGCCCGGCGCTCACATGCCCCTCGATCAGGCCAATCACCGTAAGGCAGTGGATGGCATGACGGCCCTTGGTGCGGATCACCGAACCGGTATCCATCATGAAATCCTGCTCCAGCTTCTCCTGTTCCACCTGTGCATCGGTGGGCTGCGATGTATCATTTTTGAGCATTGGTCCGTTCTCTCCTTTGCATTTTTCTATCAGTTTGCACGAATTTTTTGTCTTTATGCCTTGCAAGCGCTCCGGCAGGCCGCAATTGGTTTGACAAGGCTTTTGGAATCCAGTATTATAAAGTATGGATATTTAAGCAAAAGGCCCGGTCGCGCCTTTTGCCCCCCGCGGCGCGAGCACGGCCACAGTGCCGGCCCGACGCCCGAAATCAAATCAAAAGACGGTGATTGTTTTATGAATCATGCTCAGGGAAAGGTTTCTCTGCCGGTGATCAAGCGGCTGCCCAAATATTACCGCTATATCAGCCAGATGCAGCAAAATGGCGTGGTGAAGGTTTCTTCCAGCGAACTGGCCCGGATGATGGGCACCACCGCAAGCCAGGTGCGCCAGGATTTCAACTGCTTCGGTGGATTTGGCCAGCAGGGAATCGGCTATAATGTGGATGTGCTGCTGCACGAGATCGGCCGCCTGCTGTTTGGCGACGGCGAAAAGCTGCCCACCATTCTGATCGGCGCCGGCCGTCTTGGCCGGGCGGTCTCCCGTTTTCTGACCACCGATACCAACGGGTATCATCTGCTGGCCGTATTTGACGTGCAGCAGGATCTGGTGGGCCAGAATCTGGACGGCATCCCCATTCATCACATCGACGAGCTGGAGGACTTCTGTGCAACCCACAAGCCTCAGGTGGCCGTTCTCTGTCTGCCCCGCGAGGGCGCAAAGGAGCTGTCCGGCCGGCTGGTGGAGCTGGGAATCCGGGGCTTCTGGAACTTCAGTCATTATGATCTTTCCATCCCTTACCCCAATGTAACGGTGGAAAATGCCCACCTGGGCGACAGCCTGATGAGCCTTGGCTATCGGCTGCGCAACGACTGATTACATCAAAAACAGCAGCCCGGCTGCGTTCTGCGCAGCCGGGCTGACTTTTGGCAAGGGGCACGCCCGCCCTTCGCCTTACAAAGAGGTTTGTGCAACACTATGGCAAAATTGTATTTTCGCTACGGCGCCATGAACAGCGGCAAAAGCACCGCCCTGATGCAGGTGGCCTACAATTACGAGGAACGTGGCATGCGGGTGCTGGTAATGAAACCCAGCGTGGACACCAAGGGCGGCGACAAACTGGTCAGCCGTCTGGGCGTAACCCGGCTGGTGGACATTGCCGTAACTCCCAAGCTGGATATTCTGGATCTGGTAAAAGACCTGCTGACCCGTGCGCCCGCGCCGGCCTGCATCCTCACCGACGAAAGCCAGTTCTTCACCCCTGAGCAGGTGGAGCAGCTGCTGCGCATCACCGTGGAGCTGAATATCCCGGTGATCGCCTACGGCCTGCGTACGGATTTCTCGCTGAAGGGTTTCCCCGGCTCCACCCGCCTGTTGGAGCTGGCCCATGCGGTGGAAGAGATGAAAACCATCTGCTTCTGCGGTCGCAAGGCCACCTGCAACGGCCGCAAGGTGAACGGCGAGTTTGTATTTGAAGGCGATCAGGTTGTCATCGACCAGGGCGGCGACGTGGAATATGTAAGCCTGTGTGCCCAGTGCTATTTCAGGGAGCGGGAGGATTTTTACCGCCGCCACCCGCGCATTACTGTTTGATAATAAACAAAAACACCCGGATGCTATTTACAGACATCCGGGTGTTTTTATTTACAGTACCACGCCCTTGACCAGCAGCGAGATGGTTCCGTCCGGCTCGTTGACGAACTCCACATAATCGTTGTCTCCCCGCAGCAGACTGGTGGGGATCTTCATCTCAATGCCACTTTCGGTTTTGATGGACTGGTATTCCATCCGCTTGATGCGGGCAGGCGGCACCGACACCGTTTCCTCCAGCGGCATATTTGCCTCTTCCAGCTCCTGGGTGAAGGATTCCACCGCCAGCGGGAACTGCTCTTCCAGCCGCTCCTTGACCCGCTGCACCTCCAGATTGCCGTCTCCGGCCACCGCCTCTTCGCAAAGAATAGCCGCGATCTCACTGTCGCTCTTCTGGTTATCCTCATAGCTCTGGCGCACCGCCTGCGCTGCTGCAGCCTGCACCGTTTGCAGCTTGGCCCGCTCAGGCTGGGCCTGGGTGCTGCGCAGAATCCGCTCGGACAGATAGAAGATTTTAGCTCCATCCACCTCATATTTCTTTTCCACCAGCTTGATGGAGCCGTCGGTCATGTCCACAATCACCGACTCATCCGGCTTGGAACCGGCGGCAGGCAGCAGGGTGCGCTGCTTGATCAGCGCGTTATAGTGCTGCCCCTCCACCTGCTGATAGTAGTGGGCATAGGCAGCCTTATAGTTCATTTTCAGAATGGCAATGCTCTCGTGACCGTTGATCGAACAGTACACCACGATCAGATCCGCATTGGGGATGGCCGGGCTGGTGCGCATGACCTGAAAGAATTCATCCGCCACCTGCTTGGAGCACTGCACAAAATCCTGATTTTCCAGAAGAAGCGCCGGAAAAGTGGATTCCGGCAAAAAACTGCAGTTTTTTACTGCGTCATTGTAATAGGCCTTTTCCAGATGAGCCGCCAGATAGTCGGCGGTATCGCCGTCCAGCTCCAGCAGCCGGTCAGAGAACACCGGCGCACCGCCGCTGGAATCGAGCACATGCACAATGGCCTTGAAAATCTGTAATTCCATGGGATCGTTTCCTTTCGGTTAACATTCTTTTTTATTATAGCGGAAAAGCCGTCATTTGGGTAGTGGTGCGCCAAAGCAAAAGCCGCCCGGAACAATCCGGGCGGCTTTTGCTGCTTGCTTTTATGGAGAAATTGAAGAGGAAGTGAATGAATCAGTCGCGGCCGCGGCGCCAGATTACCACGCCGGCAGCCACCACCACAATGCCGATTACCACAGGCAGTACACTCACCTTGGATTTTTCGGTCTGGGAAGCGGTGCTCTGGTTCTGAGCCTGGCTTTCACTCTCGGCTGCCTGGCTCTGGGCTTCGCTGGAGGCAGACTCACTCTGAGCCTGGCTCTCTTCGGAAGCGGACTCGCTCACCGCGCTCTGAGCGGTGGAGGAAGTACCGGGGGTCTTGCTGGTCGCAGTGGTTCCGGGCTGCGCAGTGGCGCTGGCAGCAGTACCACTCTGGTTATTGCTGCTCTGATTGCTGCCGTTCTGATTGGAACCGCCGGAAGGCTTCTGGGTTGCCTCAGGCTGCTGTGTGGCTTCCGGCTGCTGAGTTGCCTCAGGCTTCTGGGTAGCTTCCGGCTTCTGAGTTGCCTCGGGCTTCTGGGTAGCTTCCGGCTTCTGAGTTGCCTCGGGCTTCTGGGTAGCTTCCGGCTTCTGAGTTGCCTCAGGCTTCTGGGTAGCTTCCGGCTGCTCGGTGGGTTCGGGATCAGGCGATACTTCGCCCACATTCACATTCAGGGTTTCGGCCTGCATGGTCAGGGTTTCCTTGGAAGAACCCGCCCGAAGCAGACTCAGGCCGCTTGCCAGCTGCTCGGCAGAATCCTCATCCTCTCTGGGCAGGCCGGTGGTGATGGCCAGCTCCAGATATTCGCCTTCCGCCGCTTTCACCTGGATGCTGCCCAGGTCGGTTTTATCGTTATCAAACAGCTGACCGTTTGCACCCGCCACATAGACGGTGAGGACGCCGCTGTTCTGATCAAAGCTGTAACGCTTTACGGTACCGGCCAGATCATTGTCGAAATCAAAGCTCACACTGGCCTTGTCCAGCGAGCCGGATACGGGATTCAGCGTGAAGCTCATCTGCAGAGCATTCACGCCCTCGCCCGCGCCTGCCTGATGCAGATCCAGGGACACTTTGGCCCCTCCTTCAACAGGCTGCAGGCTGGGGGCCGCATCCGCGGCCGCCAACCCCTGCAGGGGCATCGCCATGACCAAAACCGCAGCCCCGATCAGGCCGATGATTTTTTTGTTCATGTCTTACTCCTTTATGCTTGGCCCCGAAGCGGGGCAATACCAATTCTTACTTATCCCCGGAAATGGTGATGGAGGGCAGGCTCTCGGGTACCTGCACCCACAGGGAGTCACTGACCAGACGCTGGCCCTGATTGGTGAGGGCATCGTCCACACGGTACAGCTCCACGCGCACCTGCTCGGGCAGAACTGCGTCGGGGCTGATCCAGTAGACCCAGCGGCCGTCGGAGGTGTTGCCCAGATCGCCCTTGTCCGGAACCGGAGCCAGAATGATCTGCTCGGCACTGCCCTCGCCGTTTTCACCGTAGCCCACAATCTTGCCATTCTGATCGTAAACGATCACGGCATTGTAAGCCGGGTTGCCCTTGTACTGGCCCACGAAGATCACGGAACCCGCCGGGATGAACCCATCGGTGTATTCGCTCTCCTCGTAGAGCTCCTGGTCATAGATGTAATCCTCTGCCAGAATGCCGACGCCATCCTCAAACAGCTCCACATTGTCGCCGGTGGGGCCCAGCACATCCAGCTCGGTGATGCTCACGGTCTGAGCACCCTGGAAGGTCAGGCGCAAGGCGGTGGCGCCGCTGGTGCGCATCCAGCCTTCGTCATTCACCGCGTATACGGTGGTGGAACCGGTGTCCTGCAGGCTTTCAACGCTTACGGGAACATCCACCCACTGGTCGTTTTCCTCCAGCTGAAGGACCAGAGTACCCGCGGGCACCTGACCCGCACCGCTCATCAGAGTGAACTTGAAGCCGGTCACATCCAGCTCCTTGCCGAACTGCACCTCGATCATGGCATCTCCGCTCTGGGCGGTACCGGTGTAGGTGGTGCCCAGATTGTCGTCGAAGGCCAGACCAATGGCGGATTTCACGCTGGCGTGGTCATGGGCGCCGGGATCAAAGCCGGCATCCGGATCCTGCTCGTCGTGATCCACCTCGGTGTCCTGCTCAGAGGTCATGTTGGTGGTAACGATCCAGGCGCTCTTGTCCTGGCTGCCGTCGTGGCTGATCTTGATCGCATCCAGAGAAACGGCCTCGGCGTAATCCAGATACTGATCCACAGGAATAATCTGATAGATAAAGGCACGGTTGTTGATGGTGGTTACCGTATCGGTAAAGGTAGCCGCGCCGTTCTCGTCCGCCAGCACAAAGCCAACGGTCTCGTTGTTTTCCTTGCCGCCGGAGATGGAGATCCGGTTGATCTCGTAGCCCAGCAGGCTGGAGGAAGCGGTCTGGGGAGCAATGGTCAGACTTACCTGATTCTGCGCCAGGCCGTTGGTGCCGTTGCCCTGAGTGCGAGTCACATCAGCAGCGCTGATTACGCTCTGACCCTTCAGGCTCTCACCATTCGGGTTCTGGATGCGGTAGCTCTGAGCCGAGTCATTCACATAGTAAATGGCACGGGTCTCAGGCTCGAACTGGCTCACATAGGCCGTGGTCTCCTCGTTGGCCACCAGGCCCCAGCGCAGGAAGAACTCGCTCAGATCCTTCTGAGCGGCCGCGCTGGCCAGTCGGATGATGTTCTGCTCGGAACCGCCGTTCAGCTTCAGGGCAACGCCGCCGGGAGCGGGAGCCTTGGAGGGAGTGCGGGAATAGGTATCCACCCGGGCAAAGAACAGATTGTCAAAGACCTCCTGCTGGGTATCAAAGGTCTTGTAGGGGTAGTAGTTGTCGTAGGCCAGACGCAGCTGCCAGTACATGGCCAGCTGCAGGAACACGTCGCTGGCGCGGCCGATGGTACCGCTGGTCACCTTGTCGTACACGGCATTGTAACCGAAGCGTACGCCGCTGGTACCGTAGGTAGCCAGCTGAGCGAAGTAGTTGTTGGTCACCTCAGCGATGGCATAGCTGGACTGGTTAATGTCGTGGCCGATCTCATGACCGATGCCCCAGCCGAACAGATCGCCGGACAGGTAGGCACCGTTCTCGTCAGCCTGCAGGGGCTGACCCTGCACCACGCCGGGCACAGAGCCCCAGCCAATGCCGATGTGGTTGCCGGCTGCATACATGAAGGCGCCGGCGAACATGCGCATGTAACGGATGTTCAGATGCTGACTGGGCACACGGTTGATGGCTTCCGACGCATTCTCGGTCAGGCCCTTGTGCTGGTAGAACAGCTCCATGGTCTGATCCATGGCCAGCATGGAATCGTTCAGGCGCTTGGCCTTTTCGGCGGTGGTGCCGCTGCCCAGACCCGCCAGCACCTGCTGGGCGGACAGGGAGAACAGCATGTGGTCGCCCATCAGCTCGGTAGCGCCCAGGATGCACTCTTCCTCGTTGTACTCGTAGTTGACGTTGGCATTGCTGCTGCCGGCATGCTCCTGCTCATGCAGAGCTTCCAGACCGGCCACATAGCTTTTCAGCTCTTTCACATACGCCTCGGTCAGAGCCAGACGCTCGGACTCGTCCTCGATGCCGTACAGGTCCAGCATGGGGATGGTGGTACCACCCGCCACACGCACACCATATTTGCTGGTCTTGTTGCTGGCGGCGTAGTACACATACAGGGAGCCGCCGCGCTCGAAGTCCTTGCTCACAATGACAGGAATGGTAAAGGTGTTCTCGCCCACCTTCAGCCGGCCGATCTGCTTCATGAAGCTGCCGGACTCGGCATTGTACTGGGTCGCCACCAGATACAGATCGGTGTTGGTACCGGTCTGCAGATCGGGGTTGCCCACATAAATGGTGATTTCCTCACCGGCAGCGGCGGTCACGCCCAGAGGTTGCCAGGGATTCAGGCCGGTGAAGCCCAGGCTGTTATCCGCATAGCCGCTCACATTGGCGCCCATGGCCTTGATGTGCTGCACGGGGCGCAGGTTGCTGCTGTTAGCCAGCAGATCGGCCGCGGTGTCCAGCTCGCGCTTGAGCTGAGTGTAGTTGGGATGCAGCTCGCCGCTGACTTCATCGGGAGTATCCAGACGGGTGTACAGCGCATTGATCACGCTCTGATCCACATCCTCCCGCAGGGTGGTGTGGTAATCGTCTACATACAGGGCCATGATATCTTCGTAGATGCTGTCATAGCCATAGAAACGCATTTCAGCGATCTTGATGCTTCTGGTCCAGCCGGTGGTGGTGCACAGATGCAGCTGATCGGTGACGATCCTGGTGCCGAAATCAATGTAGAAGTGACGGCGGCCGTTCTCATCGGTGCGGGTGTTCACACGCAGACCGGAGATCTCCTTCATGGAGTCGGTCTCCAGATCATGGTACCACACACGCACACTGCTGATGGCACCGTTTTCCGGCTCTGCAAAAGCCATGGCGCCAAACTCATAGGTGCCGTCAAAGGCTACTCGCAGGCCGCGGTCGTTGGGAGGCCAGCCGTAGTTCACGCCGTCGTCCCAGTCATTCACAGAGTAGTAGGAGGACTGGTCGCCATCCACCACGCCCAGGGCGCTTCTGCTGCCAGCCGCGTCCAGCGGGCTGTTCACCATCATGTTGGTGCCGCGCATGGTGGTCACGCTCTGGATGTGAGCGGTGAGCTGGCCCACACCGTTGGAGGTGTTGATCAGCTTGTAGGAGGGCATCCAGGCCGGCTCCAGGCTCAGGGTCTTGGCCAGCGCCGGAATGGCGTTGGGGCCGTCGCCCAGCTCGTTGGTGCCGTATACGGTGACCTCATACTCCACATTTTCTTCCAGATTGTCAATCTTGTAGCTGTTGGCGGTGATATTTCTGGCCGCCACAGTGTATTCCGCGTTTGCATCGCTCTTTTTGCGATACAGAACGGTGTAGCTGTCGGTATCCACCATGTCTTTCCAGTGCAGACTGATGGAGCGGTAGCCGCCGCTTGCCTCCAGATTGTCGGGGGCGTCGGGCTTCTTCTCCACCACCGGCTTCACGGTGATGGGATCGCAGTAACCGCTGGACCACTCACCGTTCAGAGACTGAACCTGCACGGTGTATTCCTTGCCGTTGACCAGCTTGCTGCCGTTCAGGCTGTCCACCAGAAGCTGGTTGGCGGTGGTGCGGATGGTGGCGGTAACATTTCCGGTGGAACCCTTTACAGGGCCGGTGATCTTGACCTCATAGGCAGTCACATTCGTTGCAGCCTTCCAGGTCAGCAGGAACGCCTTATCGGAACCGGTGCCGCTCAGGCCCTCGGGAATACTCATCTCAGGCTCGGGAATGCGATTCTCCATGCCGTTCAGGAATTCCACCTTGGAGATCTCGGCCAGATTGTTGCTCTGGGTGGCAGTGATGGTCAGGGTGATCTTCTTCACCGCAACCTGCTTGCCGAAGTTGATCTCCAAGGTGCCGTCCGCCTTGCGGGTGGCGGTGGCGGAAGTGGTGAACAGGCTGAACAGGGCAATACCGCGGGCCTTCTCTTCCTGAATCTCCACCGGGATGGTACCCTCCTGGCCGTTTTCGTCCACATAAGTAACCAGGATGGTACCTGCGGTCACCGCACCCTCACTGTTGGCGGGCGCCTGAATGGTCATACCGTCCATCTTGGGCAGTTCTTCTGCGGTCACGTCCTGATCATCGCCGGCAAAGTTGAAGTCAACCACAATGGGCTTTTCACTGATGGAAGTGCCATCCTCATTGCCCAGCGTTACGCCGCCGTTTTCGTTTACCAGATCCTTCAGGCTGCCGGTAACGGCAATCTCATCGCTCACGACGGGATCTGCAACATTATCCGCCACGCGGGTCTGCACAGTGGAGTACACATCGCCCACCTGCGCCTCTTCGCCGGTCAGGTTGTCAGCCAGCAGCTGCAGATCCGCCAGATCCACTTCGCCGCTGCCATTCAGGTCGGCCAGGCCACCCTGAACGCCGTTCTCAATGGCATTTACAATGGTATCGGCATCGTCGCCATTCAGCACACCGTCGCCGTTGGCATCGCCCACACGCAGCACACCGGGGTGAGCGGTGCTGCCGTAGCCGGCCAGATCGTCGGTGTACAGGGTCAACTCGCTGTACATGTTCTGGCTCACTTCCAGAGACTGGGTGTATGTGGCAAAGCCGGGAGCAGTGATTACCACCTGATAGCTGCCGGGCTCAAGACCGGTTTCGCTGAGCTTCAGCCGGGAGGCCTGACCCTCTTTGTTTTCCGTCAGCTGCCCGCCGACCTGTGCAACCGGCATTTCCTCTCCGTTTCGGTACAGGGTCATGACGAAGTCCACATTTTTCCCCATCACCATGGCTGCGTTGATTACAACAGACACGCCGCCGTTGGGCTCGGTCTCGGTGGGTTCCTCCACCTCATCCAGCAGCTCCGGCTCTTCCTGCATCTCAAGGGCATTTTCCTCCAGAACGAGCTCACTGGAAGCCAGTTCCTCGGAAACTGCTTCACTGGAAGCTACTTCACTGGAAGCTGCCTCGCTGGAAACACTCTCCTCGGAAGCAGCCTCACTGGAAGCACTTTCCTCGGAGACAGCTTCACTGGAAGTATTCTCTTCGGAAGCAGCTTCACTGGAGGCGCTCTCCTCGGAAACAGCTTCGCTGGAAGCAGGCTCCTCGGTCACAACAGTTTCGGGATCGGTCTCGTCCGGCTGCTGGCTGGCAGGTTCGCCGGCTTCCTTTTCGGACCCGGTCTGTACCTGCACCACCGATACGCTGCTCTGAGCGTCCATGGCTGCCACGGCAGGCAACAGCGCCTGCGAAGCAATGGTAGCCATCATGGTGAACGCCAGCAGATAGGCAATGATCGATTTCATGGTTCGATTGCTCATCCTTTCGTTGGAATTTCTCCACAGATTATCTATGCTTATCCCCAGCTCCCGAAGGAGCCTGGTTCTCTCAGCAGGCACTATTATATCAGTCACAAAAAACTTTTTCAATATTTTAATTTCTAAAATCGTTACCAAATCAATTTTTCAGCTTTTTGCCACAAAACCCCTGTTTTCAAGGAAATATCCGGCGCAATTTCCACAAATCAAGTAGAATTTAAACCCGTCAATTTCCTGTCAAACGGTCACAATTCCAATGGAATTTTTGAATTCGACCAACAAAAGGCGTGTTTTTCCACTAACCGGCTCACCTCTGCTGTCTGGTGTGGCATATCCGATCGGTCACACCGATGGTCATAAAGAGATTCGCCGGGCCGTGTTTCCAGCCCTATTCCCATCTCTTTTTGATTTTCGGTCACAAAAAAAGCCCGCCGCTTCGGAATTTCTTCCCAAGCGGCGGGCTCTTTCTTATTTATATAGGAATCGGTTTCGCGGCGCTCAGACCTTCTTCACGCCCAGGGTAACGGTCTCGCCGTTCACATCCCATTCCTTCACATAGCCGTCGGTGCTGCCGGTCACAACAGCATCCGCCAGCACATCGGAGGCAATGGAATCCTTATTGGCTTCCATCAGGGCGGTGATCTTGTCGTTGCCCATGGCATAGGCGGTGATGTGATCCTCCACATTGAAGCCGGCTTCCTTACGCATGGTCTGCAGCTTGCTTACCAGCTCACGCACAAAGCCTTCCTCCACCAGCTCGGGAGTGAGCTCGGTGTCCAGCGCAACGGTAACCTTGGCATCCTCCACCGAGAAGTACCGCTCGCTGCGGGTCATCTCGATGAGCAGATCCTCCTCGCCCAGCTTGATCTCGCCGGTGGAGAGGGTCAAAGTCAGACTGCCGGTCTCGTCCAGCTCCTTCTTGGCGGCGGGGCCGTTCAGGTTGGCCAGCAGGTTGCGGATCTCGCCCAGCTGCTTGCCGTATTTGGGTCCCAGAGTCTTGAGCTGCGGTTTGAAGGTGTAGTTGGTGAACATGGACATGTCATCGGTAAAGGTGACCTTCTTCACGTTCAGCTCGTCCTCGATGATCTCCACATAGTACTCACCCAGCTTCTCGTCTGCCTTCACAAACATTTCGGCCAGAGGCTGGCGGTTCTTGCGGTTGGCGCCATTGCGGGCGGAACGGCCCAGAACAACGATATCCAGAACCAGTTCCATGTCGCGCTCCAGATCAGCGTCCACAAAGCTCTCGTCCACCACGGGGAAGTCGCACAGATGCACGCTTTCGGGAGCGGACTTGTTCACGCTGCGCACCAGATTCTGATAGATGCTCTCGGCCATGAAGGGGATCATGGGGGCGGCCGCCTTGCAAACAGTCTCCAGAGCAGTGTACAGAGTCATGTAGGCGTTGACCTTATCCTGCTCCATGCCCTTGGCCCAGAAACGCTCACGGCTGCGGCGCACGTACCAGTTGGACAGATCGTCCACGAACTCCTGCAGAGCCCGGGCCGCCTCGGGGATAGCGTACTGATCCAGCTCAGTGTCCACGGTCTTGACCATGGTGTTCATCTTGGACAGAATCCAGCGATCCATAACAGACAGCTTATCCTTCTCCAGGGTGTACTGGGTGGGATCGAAGTTGTCGATGTTTGCGTACAGGATAAAGAAGGCGTAGGTGTTCCACAGAGTGCCCATGAACTTGCGCTGGCCCTCCTGCACAGCCTTGCCGGAGAAGCGCTTGGGCAGCCAGGGTGCACCCGCGGTGTAGAAGTACCAGCGGATGGCGTCGGCTCCGTAGGTGGCCAGAGCGTCGAAGGGATCAACGGCGTTGCCCTTGGACTTGGACATCTTCTGACCGTTCTCATCCTGCACATGACCCATAACCACAACGTTCTTGAAGGGAGCCTTGTTGAACAGCAGGGTGGAGATGGCCATCAGGGAGTAGAACCAGCCACGGGTCTGGTCCACCGCCTCGGAAATAAAGTCGGCCGGGAAGCGGCTCTCGAACACTTCCTTGTTCTCAAACGGATAGTGGTACTGGGCAAAGGGCATGGAACCGGAGTCGAACCAGCAGTCGATCACTTCCGGCACACGCTTCATCTGCTTGCCGCAGTCCGGGCAGGTGATGGTCACCGCGTCGATGTAGGGGCGGTGCAGCTCGATGTTGTCCGGGCAGTTGGGAGACATCTTCTTGAGCTCCTCGATGCTGCCGATGGAGTGACGGCAGCCGCACTCACATTCCCAGATGTTCAGCGGGGTGCCCCAGTAGCGGTTACGGCTGATGCCCCAGTCCTGCACGTTCTCCAGCCAGTCGCCAAAGCGGCCCTTGCCCAGAGAGGCGGGTACCCAGTTTACGGTGTTGTTGTTGCGGATCAGATCGTCCTTCACCGCGGTCATCTTGATGAACCAGGAGTCTCTTGCGTAGTAGATCAGCGGGGTGTCGCAGCGCCAGCAATGGGGATAGCTGTGCTCGAAGACCGGCGCGCTGAACAGCAGACCCCGGGTCTCCAGGTCGATCAGCACTTCCTTGTCGGCCTTTTTGCAGAACATGCCGGCCCACTTGGTCTCCTTGGTCATGCAGCCCTTGGCGTCCACCAGCTGCACGAAGGGCAGGCCGTACTTGCGGCCCACGTTGGAGTCGTCCTCACCGAAGGCGGGAGCAATGTGAACGATACCGGTACCGTCGGTCAGGGTGACGTAGCTGTCGCAGGTCACATACCAGCACTTCTCCTTGGGAGAAACGAAGTCGAACAGGGGCTCGTACTCCTTGTACTCCAGGTCCTTGCCCTGGTAGCTCTCCAGCACGGTGTAACTGCCCTCGCCCAGCACGGTGTCGGCCAGAGCCTGAGCGATGTAGTACACGGTGCCGTCCTCGTTCATCTTGACCTTCACATAAGTCTCGACCGGGTTCACACACAGAGCCACGTTGGAAGGCAGGGTCCAGGGGGTGGTGGTCCAGGCCAGGATGTAGGCGTCTTCGCCCTTGGCCTTGAACTTGGCAATGGCGCTGCGCTCCTTCACGTCCTTATAGCCCTGAGCAACCTCATGGCTGGACAGAGGGGTTCCGCAGCGGGGGCAGTAGGGCACGATCTTGAAGCCCTTGTACAAAAGGCCCTTTTCCCAGATCTGCTTCAAAGCCCACCACTCGGACTCGATGAAGGTGTTGTCATAGGTCACATAGGGGTCGTCCATATCGGCCCAGAAGCCGACGGTGCCGGAGAAATCCTCCCACATGCCCTTGTATTTCCAGACGCTCTCCTTGCACTTCTCAATGAAGGGCTCCAGACCATACTGCTCAATCTGCTCCTTGCCATCCAGGCCCAGCAGTTTCTCCACTTCCAGCTCAACGGGCAGGCCGTGGGTATCCCAGCCGGCCTTGCGGGGCACCTGATAGCCCTTCATGGCCCGGTAGCGGGGGATCATATCCTTGATAACGCGGGTCTCCACATGGCCGATGTGGGGCTTGCCGTTGGCCGTGGGGGGGCCGTCGTAGAACATGTAGGTCGGCCCTTCCTTGCGGGAATCGATGCTCTTCTCAAAGATGTGGCGTTCCTTCCAGAACTTGAGCACGTCCTTCTCGCGGTCAACGAAATTGAGATTCGGGTTTACTTTCTCGTACATCTTAAATCTCGTCCTCCTTGTTTTTCCGTTTTTTGAACGGAACGTACAAAAACAACAGAAAAAGCCTTCGCCCCTGCAAACAGGGCGAAGGCTTTGCGCTTTCGTTGTACCACCTTTTGCTGTGTACCATCATACACGCTCCCCTTAACGGAGGGATGCCGGCGGCGCCTACTGTGAGTTCAGCCCGCAGCTCCGGAGTGATCTTCGGCGGGGCGCTACTGGCGCGGGGCTCACACCCTCCCCCGCTCGCTTGGTCGTTCGCACCGGGCTTACTGTCTCCATCACAGCTGTTCTCTGTGTCTTTGCTAACAGATACACTTATATCATATACAACCGCAAAAGTCAAGGCAGCACCGCATAATTTCAGGCTGCGGAGCGCACTGAAAGGCCGGAGCAATGATTGCTCCGGCCTTTTGCGGTTTATTTAGTAATTCTCACAGCGCATCTCGAAGAAGCTCTGGGCGTAACCGCATACCGGGCACACCTCGGGAGCCTTCTTGCCCATGACCAGATGGCCGCACACACGGCACTCCCACATGGTCAGCTCGCCCTTCTCGAATACCTGCTGCATCTCAACGTTCTTCAGCAGACGGCGGTAGCGCTCCTCATGGCTCTTCTCGATGGCAGCCACCTTGCGGAACTTCTCGGCCAGCTCAGGGAAGCCTTCCTCTTCGGCATCTTTGGCAAAGCGGTCGTACATGTCGGTCCACTCGTAGTTTTCGCCCTCGGCTGCGGCCAGCAGGTTGTCGGCAGTGGAACCCAGGCCACCCAGGGCCTCGAACCACAGGCGGGCATGCTCCTGCTCGTTGCGGGCAGTCTTGCGGAACACCTCGGCCAGCTGCTCATAACCCTCGCGCTGGGCTACCTGAGCAAAGTAGGTGTACTTGCCGCGGGCCTGGCTCTCGCCGGCAAAGGCTTCGCGCAGGTTCTTCTCGGTCTTGGTGCCGGCATAACGGCTGCCGCTCTTAGGCTCCTCGATCTTCTCAAATACCGAAGCGGGCTTGCGGCAGCGGGGGCAGGTGAAATCCTCGGGCAGAGGGCCTTCATGAATATAACCACATACAGTGCAACGCCATTTTTCCATTGTCATTTCCTCCATATTCTTTTCGTTATTCCGGCAAATCAACACATGACGGCTCATGCAGTGCTGCCAGCTGATTCTTTCAATATTTTGTTGGTGGGTTTCGTTTCCGTAGATTAATGATAACATTTCCTATTTATTCTGTCAACCCCCTAACTAGGAATTTTTCCTATTTATTTTTTCAGTATGCTCACGCACACGAAAAAGCCCCCGCAGCAGAGCTGCAGGGGCAAAAAGATTCAGAACAAACGGGGGCGCGGCGCATAACTGGTGTGCAGAATGTGGTGGGCCTTTTCGCTGCCCGGCTCGCCCAGAAATTCCGCGTAGACCTGCTGAACCAGCGGGTTCTCGTGGCTGCGGCGCAGCACGCTGGCCTCATCCTGATCATACAGGGCCTTGGCGCGCAGAGCGCGGATGTCGGTGAAGTTGCGCACCGGGGCGGGCTGGATGGGCTGGCCGCCGCCGTTCACACAGCCGCCGGGGCAGGCCATGACCTCGATCATATCGTACTGCTTTTCCCCGCTGCGCACCATGTCCAGCACCTTGCCCGCGTTGGCGGTGCCGCTGACCACGCACACCCGCAGGGTGAGCCCGGCCACCTGATACTCCGCCTCCTTGATGGCGTCGGTGCCGCGCACCTGGGTGAATTCCACCAGCTCCACCTTTTCGCCGGTGAGGGTCTCCACCGCGGTGCGCAGGGCCGCCTCCATCACGCCGCCGGTGGCGCCGAAGATATGGCCCGCACCGGTGGCCTGGCCCATGGCCGGATCGAAGTCCTCGTCCGGCAGGTCGTTAAAGCGCAGGCCGCTGCGATGGATCATGCGGGCCAGCTCACGGGTGGTGATGGCCACATCCACATCCGGGATACCGTCGCCCGCGGCGCTCTGATCCGGGCGTCCGATCTCGAATTTCTTGGCGGTGCAGGGCATTACCGACACGCAGTATACATTTCTGGGGTCCAGTCCCATCTTCTCGGCATAATAGGTCTTGCTCAGAGCGCCGAACATCTGCTGCGGGCTCTTGCAGCTGGACAGATTGGGAATGAAGTCCGGGTGGAAGGTCTCGCAGTATTTGACCCAGCCGGGGCTGCAGCTGGTGATCAGCGGCAGCTTACCCCCGTTCTTCACCCGCTCCAGAAACTCGTGGGCCTCCTCCATGATGGTCATGTCGGCGGCAAAGTCGGTGTCGAACACGCCGTCGAAGCCCAGGCGGCGCAGTGCCGCCACCATCTTGCCCTGTACATTGGTGCCGATGGGAAGGCCGAATTCCTCGCCCAGAGCCGCACGCACGCTGGGCGCGGTCTGCACCACCACATGGCGGGTGGGGTCATCCAGTGCAGCCCACACCTTCTCGGTGTCGTCCCGCTCCACCAGAGCGGCGGTGGGACAGACCACAATGCACTGGCCGCAGCCGATGCAGGTGGAGTCCGCCAGCTTGCCCTCGAAGGCGCAGGCGATGTGGGTATTGAAGCCGCGCTCCACCACATTGATCACACCCACGCCCTGATTCTCGGCGCAGGTGGAGATGCAGCGGCGGCAGATGATACACTTGGAGCTGTCCTTCACCAGATGGGGTGCGCTGTCGTCATCCTGCCGCTCGGGCAGAACGCCCTCGAAAGCGTTGGATTTGTCCACGCCGTACTGCTTGCACAGGCGCAGCAGCTCACAGTCGCCGTTTCGCACGCAGCTCATGCAGTCCTGATTGTGGATGGAGAGAATCAGCTCCAGATTCATCTTGCGGGCGTTCTGCACCCGCTTGGTGTTGGTGAATACCTCCATGCCCTCGCTCACCGGGTAGACGCAGGCGGGCAGCAGGTTCTTTGCGCCTTTCACTTCCACCACGCAGACCCGGCAGGCTCCGTTCACCCGCTTAATCTCCTTTAAATAGCACAGGGTGGGAATGGTGATGCCCACCGCGTGGGCCGCCTCCAGAATGGTGGAGCCCTCCGGGGCCTGACAGGGCACGTTGTTGATCTTCAAATTTACCATATTCATTGCCGTGTGCCCTCCTTAGCCTTTGCTGATGGCGCCAAAGCGGCAGGTGTCCATGCAGGCGCCGCACTTCACGCACTTGTTGGTATCGATGCTGTGGGGGTTGCGCACACTGCCCATGATCGCATCCGCCGGGCAGTTGCGGGCGCACAGGGTGCAGCCGCGGCACTTGTCCGGGTCGATCTTGTACACCAGCAGCGCCTTACACACGCCCGCCGGGCAGCGTTTGTCCTGAATATGCGCCAAATATTCCTCCCGGAAATACTTCAGGGTGGACAATACCGGGTTGGGCGCGGTCTGGCCCAGGCCGCACAGGCTGTTGTTCTTCACAAACTCGGCCAGCTCTTCAATGCGCTCCAAATCCCGCATGGTTCCGTTGCCGCTGGTGATCTTCTCCAGCAGCTCCAGCAGCCGCTTGGTGCCTACCCGGCAGGGGGTACACTTGCCGCAGCTTTCGTCCACGGTGAATTCCAGAAAGAACTTGGCGATATCCACCATGCAGGTGTCCTCGTCCATGACGATCAGACCGCCGGAGCCCATCATGCTGCCGATCTTGTTCAGGGAATCGTAATCGATGGGGGTGTCGATCAGCTCGGCGGGGATGCAGCCGCCGGAGGGGCCGCCGGTCTGGGCCGCCTTGAACTTTTTGCCGTCCGGAATGCCGCCGCCAATCTCCTCCACAATCTCCCGCAGAGTGGTGCCCATGGGAACCTCCACAAGACCGGTGTTGTGGATCTTGCCGCCCAGGGCA
This sequence comes from Allofournierella massiliensis, assembly GCF_964241245.1. NCBI lineage: Bacteria > Bacillati > Bacillota > Clostridia > Eubacteriales > Oscillospiraceae > Allofournierella > Allofournierella massiliensis. The sequence continues at coordinate 70,962 of NZ_CAXSWZ010000001.1, read as the reverse complement.
AACACCTTGGTGCCGGGGCTGTTTTCAGTGCCCATGCTGCGGAACCACTCGGCTCCGTTCAGAATGATCTGGGGAATGTTGGCGTAGGTCTCCACGTTATTTAAAATAGTAGGCCGGCCGAACAGGCCCTTTTTGGCCGGGAAGGGCGGACGGGGTCTGGGCTCGCCCCGGTTGCCCTCAATGCTGGTCATCAACGCTGTTTCCTCGCCGCAGACGAAGGCGCCCGCGCCCAGCTTGATCTCGATGTCAAAGTTAAAGCCGCTGCCGAAGATGTCCTCCCCCAACAGGCCGTAGTCCCGGGCCTGATTGATGGCAATCTGCAGCCGTTTCACCGCGATGGGATACTCCGCCCGCACATACACATAGCCCTTGTCGGCCCCGATGGCATAGCCTGCGATGGCCATGGCCTCGATCACCGCATGGGGGTCGCCCTCCAGCACGCTGCGGTCCATGAACGCGCCCGGGTCGCCCTCGTCCGCGTTGCAGCACACAAACTTCTTCACCTTGCCCCGGTCGGCGCAGGCCAGCTGCCATTTGCGCCCGGTGGGGAAACCGCCGCCGCCCCGGCCCCGCAGGCCGGAATCCAGCACGGTCTGAATCACGTCGTCCGGCGTCATCTCAGTAAGTGCCTTGCCCAGCGCGGCATAGCCGTCGAAGGCGATGTATTCCTCAATGTTTTCCGGGTTGATTACGCCGCAGTTGCGCAGCGCCACCCGCTTCTGTTTTTTGTAAAATCCGGTCTGATCCAGACTCTTGATCCGCTCGCCGTCCACCGTTTCGTCAAACAGCAGGCTGCGCACCGGGCGGCCCTTGAGCAGGTGCTCGGTCACGATCCACTCCACATGCTCTTCCTTCACCCGGCTGTAAAAGCTGCCCTCCGGGTAGATCACCACGATGGGGCCCAATGCGCATAAACCAAAGCAGCCGGTGCGTACCACCTTAACCTCGCTATCCAGCCCATGGCGTTCCAGCTCCCGCTCAAAGGCCGCGGCGATTCGGTCGCTGCCGGACGAGGTGCATCCGGTGCCGCCGCAGATCATCACATGATTTCTGTACACTGTGCCGCGCCCCCTTTCACTTGGTCAGCGAACCGATGATGTAGTCCTGCACCGGCTCGCCCTTGATCAGATGCTGGCGCACCATGCGGATGGCCTTTTCCGGGGTCATCTTCACATAGGTCACCTTCTCCTTGCCCGGCTCGTACACCTCCACCACCGGTTCATACTGGCAGATACCGATGCAGCCGGTCTGGGTGACCTGCACACCGGCCACATTCTCCCGGGCCAGTTCCTCCACAATGGCGTTCAGCACCGGCCTTGCACCGGCGGAGATGCCGCAGGTGGCCATGCCAACCACCACACGAATGGTATTGCTGTCGCTCTCGCGGGTATTCACGGTCTGGCGCATCCGGTCCCGGATGGCCTCCAGTTCTTTCAGGCTTTTCATGGGTTTGTTTCACTCCTTTTCCAGCAGGGGGGCGCTGTTTTCTTCTATATATTCCCGGAGGAACAGCGCCACTTCGGGCTGTGCCAGGGGCACATCGCCCAGGATCTGTTTGATCTCGCGGCTGTTTACCGCGAAGCTTTGGTCGTTCACATGCAGCTCATAGCAAAAATCCCGCTCGGGATTCGCCTGCATCAGGGCGGAGATGGTGCCCGCCATATCGCCCAGAGGCGGGCGGTCGATGTGGGAAAGGCCAAACCAGGCCGTGACCCGGGTCCCCTTTCCCGGCGAACTCTCGATGGCCACGTCGCCTCCGGTAAGCTGAGCGGTCAGCCGCAGCAGCGGCAGCCCAAGGCCCACCTTCCGGGTGGTGCGGCTGGTATAAAAGGGATCCAGCGCCGCCCGGGCCTGCTCATCGGTCATGCCCCGGCCGTCGTCCTCCACGGTCAGCTCCAGCCGGTCGGCAGCGGTATCCATCCGCAGGATGATGCGGGTATTCGCTGCCCCTGCGGCCACCGCGTTCTGGGCGATGTCCATCACATGCATGCTCAGTTCCTGCATGGCCGCTTACTCGTATTTCGCCAGAATGGCATCCAGCTCGGCATCCTCACCGGTAAGCCGGCCGTATACATCGTCGTTCACCATCATCACCGGGGCCAGACCACAGGCGCCCACGCAGCGGCAGCTGTCCAGACTGAATTTGCCATCCGGGGTACACTCACCGTCGCCGATGCCCAGCTTTTCCTGCAATTTTTCATACAGCTTTCCGCTGCCCTTCACATAACATGCGGTTCCCAGGCAGACACTGACCCGGTAGCGCCCCTGGGGCACCAGCCGGAACTGGGAGTAGAAGGTTGCCACGCCATAAACCTCGGCCAGCGGGATGCCCAGCGCATCCGCTACCATACGCTGCACCTCAATGGGCAGGTAGCCATAGATCTCCTGGGCTTTCTGCAGAGCAGGCATGGTCACACCGGGCATATCCCTGTGCTGGTCCAGCCATTCGGTGAGCTGACGCTCCTGCTCGGGGGTCCCTGCGAAGGGCAGGGTGGAAAAACGCCTCATGTTGGGTATCCCTCCGTTTTCTGTTTTTTTATGGGTGGCCGGCTCATCCCCAGGCCACCTTTGCTTTTGGCTTAATGGTATCATTGTATCATAAAATTGCCCGTTTTCCTATAAATTTTGCATAGTTTTAATCTCCAATCAAGAAAAACAATTGGATATTTTTTATGCAACCTGCCACAAGCAGATTTTTCTCTGCCCATTGCCCACTGCCCCTGCTTTGCCGTATACTGAAAGAAGAAAACGCAAAGCAAAGGGGCGAAACCACCATGACCATTCAGGACATTATGCAGCTTCTTCCCGCGGAGCTGCTCACACCGGATGCCCGGCTGGACACGCAGGTTCACAACGCCTGCGGCAGCGACATGATGAGCGATGTGCTGGCCTTCGTGAAAGATCAGGCCGTGCTGCTCACCGGGCTGAACAATCCCCAGGTGGTGCGCACCGCCGACATGATGGACATGGTATGCATCGTGTTCGTGCGGGGCAAGCACCCCTCGCCGGAGGTTCTGGAGCTGGCCAAACAGCGTGGCATTGCGGTGCTGGCCACCCGACGCACCATGTTTTCCGCCTGCGGTATTTTGTACCAGGCGGGCCTGCGGGGAGGTGGCGGCCATGACTGAACCCATCCGGCTGGAATACACCGTGCCCGGCGACGATTTCACCCGCGCGGGGGAGGCCTCGGCAGATCTGAAGCACACCTTAAAACGAATGGGTTTCCCACCCGAAGCCATCCGCAAGGCATCCATCGCCCTGTATGAGGGCGAGATCAATCTGGTCATCCACGCGGGCGGCGGGCAGATTTTTGTGGAGCTGACCCCCGAAGCCATCCGCATGCGGCTGGAGGATGAGGGGCCCGGCATCCCGGACATTGGCCTTGCCATGCAGGAGGGTTACAGCACCGCCTCGGAGCAGGTGCGCAGCCTGGGCTTCGGGGCGGGCATGGGGCTGCCCAACATGAAGCGGTACAGCGACGAGTTTTTCATCGAATCCCAGCCCGGGCAGGGCACCACCATCCAGATGAATGTGCTTCTGTGAGGAAAGGTGGCCGGTATGAAACAGGAATTCATCCATTCCGTGACCCTGAACCGGGCGCTGTGCAAGGGGTGCATCAACTGCATCAAGCGCTGCCCCACCCAGGCCATCCGGGTGCGGGGCGGCAAGGCCATCATCGACCCGGCCCGCTGCATCGACTGCGCCGAGTGCATCCGCATCTGCCCTCATCACGCCAAAACGGCCGCCGCAGACCCCCTCTCGGTAACGGAGCGGTTCGACTACACCATCGCCTTACCGCCGCCCAGCTTTCTGGGCCAGTTCAATCGGCTGCCCGGGCCGGATCTGGTGGTGGACGGGCTGCTCGCTCTGGGCTTTGACGAGGTGTTTGAGGTGGGGCGGGCCGCCGAGCTGGTGAGCGACGCCACCCGCCGCCTGATCACCGCCGGGGGCCAGCCGCTGCCTCTAATCAGCAGTGCCTGCCCGGCCGTGGTGCGGCTGATCCGGGTACGGTACCCGGATCTGTTGCCTCACCTGCTGCCGCTGGCCCCGCCGGTGGAGGTGGCCGCCCGCATTGCCAAGCGGGACGCTGCCCGCCGCACCGGCCTTGCGCCGGAGAAAATCGGCTGCATCTTTCTCTCCCCCTGCCCGGCCAAGATCAGCTATGTGCGCAGCCCCTTGGGGGTGGAGCACAGCGCGCTGGATGCGGCGGTGAGCATCAAGGAAATTTACCCACGCATGCTGTGGGCCATGAAGCAGACCCCCAGCGAGGGCAAAAGCCAGATCGGCCGTGCGGGCGTGCGCTGGGGCGAAAGCACTGGCGAGAGCATCAGTCTGCGCGCAGTGGACGATTATCTGGCTGCAGACGGCATCGAAAACGTGATCCGGGTGCTGGAGGATCTGGAGGACGAAAAGCTGCCCGGTCTGCACTTTGTGGAGCTGAACGCCTGCGCGGGCGGCTGCGTGGGCGGCGTGCTGCAGGTGGAGAATCCCTTCATCGCCAAGGCAAAAATGAAACAGCTGCGCCGGGGCCTGCCGGAGGCCCGCTCTCGCCTGAGCAGCCGTCAGGTGCCGGATTTCATGCGCTGGGACGCTCCGCCGGTCTATGCTCCGGTGATGGAGCTGGAGGGCACCCGGGCAGAGCAGATGGAAAAATACAGCCGCCTGCGGGAGATTCTGGCCCGGCTGCCGGGGCTGGACTGCGGCGGCTGCGGCGCCCCCAGCTGCGAGGCGCTGGCCGAGGACGTGGTGCGCGGCCGGGCAAAGCCGGAGGACTGCACCGTTCTGATGCGCCGCCGTCTGGAAGAGCTTTTACAGGAAAGGAGCCGAAACGATGACCAATCTTGAACTGGAAGGCCTGGGCTTTGTGCCCGCCGGGCCGGTGCCCGAGCATAAGGTGACCGGCGGCTTCTGCTGTGACCTGCTCAGCTGGGCCATGAGCCGCTGCACCGAGGGCAAGGTCTGGTTCACCGTAATGGGCAACATCAACACAGTGGCGGTGGCAAGTCTTGCCGATGCGGCAGCCGTAGTGCTGTGCCAGGAGGTCGCCTGGATGCCGGACGCGCTGGAGCGGGCCGCCCAGCAGGGGGTGGCCCTGTTCACCACCGACCTGCCCGCCTACGAGGCCGCTCTGGTGCTGGCCCGCAGGCTGGGCCAGCTATAAGCAGTTACAAAAAAGAAGGGAGGGATCCGGGCATGCAGTACGACCTGCACATCCACTCCTGCCTTTCCCCCTGCGCGGACCGGGAGATGACCCCTGCCACCATTGCGGGGCTGTGCGCTCTGAACGGGGCCGATGTAATCGCCATCGCGGACCACAACAGCGCCCGGAACCTGCCCTCCGCCGAAAAATGCTGCAAGGCTTACGGGGTGAAGCTGCTGCCCGCGCTGGAGGCCAACACCGCTGAGGAGATTCATCTGCTGTGCTATTTTCCTACAGTGGCGGCGGCGCTGACCATGGGCGACGCCCTTTATGAAAGCCTGCCGGAATTCGATTGGGACCCGGACATCTGGGGCCCGCAATGGGTGATGAACGAGGACGACGAAATCATCACCCAGCCCAAAAAGCTGCTCACCGCAGCCGCCGGGCTGACGCTGGAAGAGACCGCCCGCCTCTGCCGGGAGTTGGGCGGCATTCCGGTGCCCGCCCACATCGACCGGGACAGCTATTCCCTTCTCAGCGTGCTGGGCCTCTGGCCCGAGGAGCCGGAATTTTTGCTGGCGGAGCTGGCCGACCCGAACCGGGCCGCAGCACTGACTGCCGCCGGGCTTGTCCCCCCGTCGCTGCACTTTCTCACCGGCAGCGACGCCCACTGCCTGGAAGCTCTGCGCACAGAATTTCCCCTGCTGGACGAATGCTGCCCGCTGCGCTCGCTTTTGAAATAAGAATAAACAAAAAACGATCCCCTCCGGAGCCGGCTTTTCTGCCGGATTCCCGAGGGGATCGCTTTTCATTTCAGGTTAACACAGTTTGGTTACAGCCGCTCGGCCACCTTCCAGGCCTGCCAGATCACGGTGCGCAGATTGCCCACCTTGCAGGCGTCGCCGATCACATGCACATGGCGGCCCTTGGCGAAAGCCGGAGCCGGAGTGTAACCCACAGCCAGAATCACATCGTCCGCCGCAAGGGTCTGGCTTGCGCCGTTCTTGCTCTTCACGGTCACGCCGGTGGCGTCGATCTTCTCCACGCTGCTTTCCAGATGAACCTCTACCCGGTTGGCTTCGAAGAAGTCCCGCAGATAGGAGGAGTTGGCCAGGCACAGGCCACGCACCGCCATCAGGTCGTTCTTGGCTTCCACAATGACGGGTGTCTTGCCCTTTCGGTACAGATCATAGGCGATCTCGCAGCCGCTCAGACCGCCGCCGATGATCACCACGCGCTGGCCCACCGGCTTGCCTTCCAGATAGTCCACCGCGTCCATGGCCCGATCTGCGCCGGGAATGGGCAGCTTGCGGGCAGCCGCGCCGGTGGCCACGATCACTTCGTCCGCCTTGAGCTGGGAAAGATCGGTCACATTGGTGTTAAACTTCACCGGAATCTTCAGTTGCTCGATCTGGCGGCGATACCACTGGATCAGCTCCTTGTCCTTCTCCTTAAAGTCCGGCGCGGCAGCGGCGATGAACACACCGCCCAGCCGGTCGGTCTTTTCGTAGATGGTCACCTTGTGGCCCCGCAGGGTGGCGATCCGGGCGGCCTCCATGCCGCCGATGCCGCCGCCGATCACCGCAATGGTCTTGGGCTTCTTGGCGGGCAGGATATCGTATTTATGTCCCTGCATGGTGGTGGGGTTCAGCGCACAGCGAGCCATGTGCAGCACGTCGTTAAAGTCCTCGTCGTTGGCCACGCCCTTGTAATGGGCCAGGGCGAAGCAACCGTTGTGGCAGCAGATGCAGGGCTGGATGTCCTCTTCCCTGCCCTCCTTCAGCTTGGTCACCCAGGCACCGTCCACCAGAAACTGCCGGGCCACGCCCATACCATCGATCTGGCCTGCGGCGATGGCCTGTGCGCCCGCTTCCGGAGTCATACGGCCGGCGCAGACCACCGGGATGCCCACAAACTTGCGGATGTGAGCCACATCCTCCAGATTGCAGTTCTGGGGCATGTACTGGGGCGGATGGGCCCAGTACCAGGCATCGTAGGTGCCGTTGTCCGCGTTGAGCATATCGTAACCCGCGTCCTGTAAATACCGGGCCGCCCGCTCGCTTTCGGCCATGTCGCGGCCCACCTCGGTGTACTCCTCGCCGGGCACCGCACCCTTGCACAGGCCCTTGGTCTTACTGAGCACCGAATACCGCAGAGAAACCGGGTAATCCTTGCCGCAGGCCTTTTTGATGGCATGCACCGTTTCCACCGCGAACCGATAGCGGTTTTCAAAGCTGCCGCCGTATTCGTCGGTGCGCTGGTTGGTGTAGGGCAGGGTGAACTGGTCCATCAGGTAGCCCTCATGCACCGCATGCACCTCCACACCGTCCACACCCGCCGCCTTGCACAGCCTGGCGGTTTTGGCGAAGGCCTCCACCAGCTGGTGGATTTCCTCTTTTGTGATGGGCCGGCACATCACATCCTCGGCCCAGCGGGAGGGGAGCTCACTGGGAGAAGCACACAGGAACGAGGCGTCCACGATGGGCTTGGCCAGGGTGCCCAGCGCCTTGTTGCGCAGCAGAATGCTCAACTGGTCGGTGATGGCAAAGCTGCGGCCGAAACCGGCGGTAAGCTGCACAAACAGCTTGGCGCCGGTGGCATGGATCTGCTCCATGTAGGCTTTCAGCTCTTTAAACATGCCTGGGTTTTGATACAGCCACCGGCCGCCGATGGGGTCCCGCAACGGGGCGATGCCGGGGATGATCAGGCCCACATTGTTGTGGGCGATGTTCAGAAAGAACTCTGCCGCCACCTTATCAAAGTGGTTGGGTTCCATCCAGCCAAACAGCGAAGTGCCGCCCATGGGGCACATCACGATGCGGTTTTTCATCTCCACATTGCCGATTTTCCAGGGGGTGAACAGGGGTTCATAACGCTGATCCATGGGATGATTCCTCCTCTTTTGTTGCTCAGTAGGCCACCGGCACGTCGATTTCCATATCGCTCAGCGGGTAGGTCACGCAGGGGTGGATGAAGCCGAATTTCCGGTCCGCTTCCCGGCGGCCATCCCGGCCTTCGGCCACATGGTATTCACCGGCCAGCCACTTGCTGTGGCAGAAGCCGCAGCCGCCCGCCCGGCACTTGTTGGGGGCGTTCAGGCCCGCCCGCTCCATGGCGGTGAGCAGGGTTTCGTTCTGCATGGCGGGGATGGTGTACACCTCGTCCCGCATGTGCACGGTGAGGGTAAACTTTGCGGGGCTCTCCACCGGCAAATCGCCGCAGCAGCCTGCATCCCGGTGAACCGCCTTGCGGGGCAGGCCGTAGGGGGCCAGCTCCTTTTCCACAAAGTCGTACATGGCCCGCGGGCCGCACAAAAAGAAGGTGCTGGAAGCAACGTCCGCATACTGCTCCATCAGCTTGGCGGTCACAAAGCCCTTTTCGCAGCCGGGGCATTCCTCATCGCTGAGCACATAAACCACCTTCAGGCCCTTGCAGCGGGCGGTCAGCTGGTCCAGCTCGGCCCGGTAGGCCAGCTGGTTTGCGGTGCGTGCGCCGTAGAACAGAGTCATCTGGTAGTCCTCGTCCCCGTCGGCCAGGCTGGACGCCATGGACATGAAGGGGGTGATGCCGCTGCCACCCGCAATGCACACGATGCTGTGGCTGTCCCGCAGGGTTTCGTAGTGGAATTCACCAGAGGGCTCAGTCATCACGAACCGGTCGCCCACCTGGGCCTTCTGGGTCAGATAGCCGGACACAAAGCCCGCGTTTTCCACCGCCAGCACCAGCTCGCCTGCCAGCGCCTGCCGGGGGCTGGACACGATGGAATAGGGGCGGCTGACCAGGCTGTCGCCAATCTTCACCTGAATGGAGGCGTACTGACCTGCCCGGAAGAAGGGGAAAGCCTCGCCGTCCACCCGGCGGAAGGTCAGCTCCCGGATGGTATCGGTCAGCGGGCGGGCAGCAGTCAATTCCACCCGCATGTAGCCGGGATGCAGCTTTTTTGCCAGGGTGTTGGTGCGGTATTCCTGAGGCAGCGGCGTGTTGGGGCCTTCCGCCAGCATTTTGCGGCGGTTTGGCACCAGCTTTTTAAACCGCAGCATATCCATAAAACCAAAAGGCTGTTTCTTGAAATTCATTACGCCTTCGCCTCCTTCTTCAAATCGCCCACCGTCTGTCGGCCAGACAGATCGCCCGACACATACGCGCTGGAGTAGCCGCTGGAGCGCATGGCGTAACCGCCCGCAAAGCGCAGGCCGGGGCTCATCAGCGCGTCCTCCTTCATCATCATCATGCGGGGCATCAGGCTGTCCCACTCGGCGGTTTCATAGCCGTAGATCACGCCTTCCGGATGGCCGCAGTAACGGGCGTAGGTGGTGGGCGACGCCACGCAGATTTCCTCGATGGCATCCCGGATCTTGCAGCCGGTCTCCCGCTCAAACACCCGGATCATATCGTCGGCTACCCGGTCCTTGGCCTTGAAGTAATCCTCCTCGGTCACGTTGCCCCAGTCATCGGACATGAACATGGTGGTGAAGTACATCATGCAGGTGCCCTCGGGGGAGCATTCCGGATAGGCGTTGTTCAGGCACACGGTGGCCTGTACGTGGTTGGTGCTCACCTTGCGCATCATGTCGTACTGCTTCACGGTGTCGGCAGTATCATAAATGAAGTAGTTGTGGCTGGTGATACCCAGCTCCTCGGCCGAACGGTTCAGACCCAGGAACAGGGTGAAGCCGCGGCCCGCGAAGGTGCGGCTGTTGGTGGCGCGCACCATCTGCTCGGTGACCGCCTTCTTTTCCAGCATCTTGCCGAACACCAGGTGCGGCGAGCAGTTGGCGATCACATGGCGGGTTTCGATCACCTTGCCATCGGTCAGCTTCACGCCGCGGATGTGCCCCTCGTCGTCCGCCAGAATGGTCTCGGCTTCGGACTGGTACCAGATATCGCCGCCCAGCTCCCGGATGCGGGTATCCATTGCCAGACTGATCTCGTGGGAGCGCATTTTAGGCATCCAGGCGTCGCGGGTGATGTAGCGGATGACCATGGAGCCATAGTGCAGAAAGCTCATGCGGTCGCAGTCCACACCCAGGTAGCACCAGTAGGCGTTCAGGATGTCCTTGGCCTTTTCGGGCATTTTCAGCGCGTCCAGCACCTGGTTCACCGAGTAGCTGCCCGCTTTGATAAAATTGGGGAAGTTCTTCTTCATGTACTCGGAGTCGGTATTGCCGTTCACCGAGTTGGAGTAGGTCTGGGCGTCCCGCACCTCGTTGCACAGCTCAAAGAACTCGGTCATGGACTTGCGGCTGCCCGGGCAGTACTCCTCCATCTTGTCGATGAAGGCCTGGATGCCAAAGGGCATCACGCAGTCGTATTTTTTGTCGGTGGTGATCAGATGGTAAGCTTCCGGGATACGCACCCAGTCGATCTTGTCTTCCACCCCCAGGCTGCGGAAAAGGGTGCGGATATCGCCGGGTTCCTCGGCGGAGCCGAAGTCGTTCAGCTCGTGTAGGCTGGCCTCGAATTCGAAGCGGCCCCGCTTGAAGCTGGTGGCAAAGCCGCCGGGCAGGTTATGCTTTTCCAGCAGCAGGCAGGAATAGCCCGCCTGAAGCACCCGAATGGCCGCCACCAGGCCGCCGTTGCCGGCGCCAATGACCACCACGTCATAGGCCTTGTTTGCATTTGTTGCCATAGTGTTCCTCCTTTGGTTTATCCCAGCAGGTTTCGCGAGCGATACAGCCAGTGCTGCAGCTCTTCCTCGCTTTTCACCTGCTTATAATAGCTTAATACAATGCGGTAATACTCGGTGAGTTCCCGGTCAATCTCCTCTTCCGAAAACTCCAGATAACCGGTGGCCATCATCACCGCCATGGAGTAGCAGTAATAGACCATACGGCGGTGAAGATCGGCAGCCTTTTCCCGGTTCAGCTCCAGACTTGTTTCCAACTGATGAATGGTCTCCGGCGCGTTTGGATCCTCGAACCGCGTCTCCCCTGCCGGGCGCTGGCGCAGATAGACCAGCCGAAACAGATTTTTCTGGCTGCGGGCGAAGTTCAAAAAGGAAACCGCCACCTGCTTGTAACTGCTGGCCTGCGCCCGCAGATAATGCTCCCGCACATAGTCGATGAGGGCCGTGTGCAGTGCATCCATGCTTTCGAACGCGGAGTAGATGGGCTGGGTGGAGCATCCCATGGCCCGGGCCAGACTGCGCACCGAAAGCGCCTGCGGCCCCTGCCCGGCCACCAGAGCGGCGGCAGCCTCCAGAATATCCTGTTGAAAAATTCGCTTTTGCGGCGGCAAACCCACATCACCTCTTCTTGCACCGCGTAAAATAACAGGTGTTATTTTATACCTATCCTACTACAGCTGCCCATCAAAAACAACCCACTTTGCGGATTTATTAACATGCAATTGATGTCTTTGTTTGCTTGCACAAAAAACACTTTTCTCTTTTATGCGCTCACCACAAATGATTTGTGTCTCTTTTCCGGCCACCTTCTCCAGTTCTAGCGGCAAAAAATCCGAAAAAGAGTTGAAGCCTTTACGATCCCAACCATTGGAACACCGCTTTCCGTTATCCTTTTTGGTAACCACTGCCCCCTATTTTGGGGGCTTCGATCGTTTTTCATCCCACGGAGGACAGTCTGCCAACAGCTTTCTCCCCTATTTTTAAAATGTAAACACGAAAGAAAAACCCCGGAAATCCGAGGATTTCCAGGGTTTTTGAAGGTTTCTGATAACGATTAGCGCTTGCTGAACTGGGGAGCGCGACGGGCAGCCTTCAGACCATATTTCAATCGTCTGAGCGATGATTTTCCTTGATATTCCGGGCTTTTTTGAGCCTCGGCCCCTCGGTTGTCCTATTCCTTAACCAAAAAACAGGCCACTTTTACGAGGGGACAGCTTGATGAAATGCAGAATTTACTACATCGAATAGCTGTTCTGGTTTATTATACTTTACTCTTGCATAGATGTCCATAGTTGTCTTGCTGTTCTCATGTCCGGCAAGGTACTGGACCGTCTTGGGGTCAACACCTGCATACAGAAGATTGGTGATGTAGGTATGCCGCAGCAGGTGCGGTGTCACATCGAAGTCCAGGCTATACACAATGTTGGGATTGTTTTTCTGATGTCCTCCCAGACTCGGCTGAACAGTGTACTTGATGCTCTGTCCGTTCACATACTTATAATAGGTACGCTCCTTGGTAGACCGAACAACGATGTACTGCCAGACACGTTTGAACTGCGAATATGACAAGGGCTGTCCCTCACTATCGGCAATCACATATTCCGATTTGGAGGCAGCCTTGGCTTCCCGCAGACAATTCACAAGGCATTTGGGAATGGGAATATCCCTTCTTGCTGCTTTCGTCTTAAGCGTTGTAGAGATAACCGGTCTGTTATGCTCTGATCGCCATGCGCGCCGCACAGAGATATATGGAGTGGGTGCATCGAGGAACACACAATCCCATTGCAAGGCGAGAGCTTCTTCTCGGCGCAGACCGGCATATAAGCCGATCATGGTAAACAGATACGGCGGAAGTCCTTTGACGGTTTCCAGCAGCACTTCCACCTGCTGGTCTGTCAGCGAATCTTTCTTTTGGGTCGGTTTCCCTCCTTTTGCCGAAATCCCCTCACACGGATTGTATTCCAGCAACTGGCTCCGCTCTGCCGAGTAAAAAATGCACTTGAGGAGCATATTCACCGTATTGTGCAGGCTCTCGGACTTATTGGACAATGGGATCAGCGCCAGACGAATATCATCCGCTGTTACTTCCTCCATATACATATCTCCCAAAGGCTTGATAATGTAGTTCTTCATATTGGAGGCGTAGCCCTTCAGTGTAGCCGGCGACACTTTTGCGGATTGCATCAACAGCCACTTCTCACAATACTCGGCCACAGTAGGATGCTCCCGGTGGAAGATGATCTCCGCTACCTGGCGTCTCGCCTCCTGCTCTTTATCGTACAGTTCCTCGCAGGTAGTCCCATACAAGCTCACCTGCTTGCCGTCTGCGTCCAGAATCCGGGTTCTGTAATACAGGACACCCTTTCGTGTGACGGTTCCATATTGAGGTATGTTTTTTTTCTTCTTTGCCATAATTAATTTCCTTTCTCGCGTGGTGATGTATCTACACCTCCTTTTTATCAGAGATTTCAAATTGAATCAAAGATACGGCCAAGGAAAAACTAAGAGCGAGACATCCTTGTCTCGCTCTTACTTCATTTTCTGAATTGTTCGGAACTTACACAGCGTCCCATAAGTCAAAGGCACAGCCCATTGCTTTGACAAGATCATCCGGCCTGTTGTATTTGACCTTTGCGTAAATGTCCATCGTGATTTTGCTGCTTTCATGGCCCGCCAAATATTGTACCGTTTTGGGGTCCACCGAAGAATGAATCAGATTGGTGATGTAGGTGTGCCGCAGCTGATGCGGTGTCACTTCAAAATCCAGGCTATATACCACATGGCCGTTATTCCTGGCTTTTTCTCCAAGTTTCGGGTAAAGCATATATTTTACATACTTTCCGTCCACAAGTTTTCTGGCCATTCTCGGCTTTGCAGTCCGCGTCACAATATACTGCCACAGCCGCTTAAACTGTGTATAGGATAGCGGATCACCGTCCCGATTGGCAATCACATAATCCGAAGTGGATTTTTTCTTTGCATCTTTCAGACATTCAACCAGACAGACCGGGAGAGGAATGTTTCTTTGTGCCGCTTTGGTCTTTAGCTCGGTAAGAATGACCGGCCTGTTATGTTCTGTGTGCCATGCCCGCCGTACCGTTAAGTACGGAGCCTCTGCATCCAGATACACAGAATCCCATTGCAGCGCCAGGATTTCTTCCCGGCGCAGACCGGCATATAAACCGATCATCACAAATACATAGGGCGGCAAATCCCGGATCGTGTCCAAAAGCCGCTCAACCTGTTCATCCGTCAATGCCTGTCTTTCTTCCTGGGGAACTCCTCCCTTTGCATCCAGGTATATGGTCGGGTCCTCGTCAATCACATGGCTCTCCTTGGCCGCCCGGAAAATGGACTTGCAGAGAATCACCACAGACTTATAAACCGAAGCCGACTTCTTGGAAACAGGTACGAGGGCAAGTTGGATGTCATCCAGGGATACATCAGCCATTCTCTTGTCTCCCAGCCCTCCAATAATGTGCCGCCGCACCTTAGAGGTATAATCTGTCAAGGTGGTGGCCCGAACATGGACGGACTGCATCAGCAGCCACTTCTCACAGTACTCAGCAACCGTAGGCGATCTTCGACGAAACGTAGTACTGTCAATCTGCTCTAACGCCTCCAGTTCCTTGTCATAAAGCTTTTCGGGCGTCTTTGCATAAAGCGCCACTCTGTTTCCATCCGAATCTTCGACTCTGGTTCTATAATATTCAATGCCGTTAAGCACGACCGTACCATATTGAGGAATTGCCCTTTTTCTTTTTGCCAATTCCGTCACCTCCTAAGAATAATGTCCAGCGCTGTACCTTTGTTTTATCAGACATATTAGGTTCCAGCAAGGATACGGAACAGCTCAAGCTCGGACACTTCGCAGCTTGCGGTATGTAGCGCTTTTTTCCACTGGCTTTGCACGATGGGTGCATTTTGCGATATACTCCTGAAGGCCAGCATCTGTAAAGTACACGCAACCATTTTGCACATACTGAACATAGGAAATTAGCCCACTGTTTCGAGCTGCATCCAAAGTGGCAATGCTAATCCCCAGTAATTTGGCAGCCTCTTTCCGCGAAATCAATTTTTCCATAGGTGGTCCCCCTTTCTGTCAAAGATGTGGTTGTTGCTTTCAAAATCACATGAATGCGCTGGCAACCGAAGCTGCCAGCGCATGGTATCTGACTTTGAAAAATTTACTCGCCACATTTGCCACGCACCCCTGGCGATGGGGACATTCCGGTCTCCGCTGGCGCGGCTGTCATAACTCCACAGCGTCGTTTTACTCGTGCGCCGCAGAGTTCCCCCCAAGTCTTTAGGAGGCCGTGAGGAAGTATCTTTAACCCCTATGCAGTCATCGCGCCCTGAAATGCCACTTTCGGGTATCAGGCTGACGTGGATCGCTCGGAACAGTCCTATTCATCACCTCCTGGGGCTGTCCATCTTCGCGGCGTGCCTGATTCGCTCGTACATAGGTTATGTACCGGAAATGCCGTCTATGAAATTGTCAAGCTCCACATTGGGAGAATGTTCTTCCCTCAATGGGTAGGCACTGATACGCTTCATTTGTTAAGTGTTATTCAAAAATTTTTTTATTTTTTTAAATCTTTGTGCAACAGCACTTCTGGAACAATGCCAAAGACGTGCTACATCAATTTGACGATAACCATCCACAAAAAGTAATGTCAATAGCTCCAAATCTTTCTTCGACAGCTTCTTCAATCTCAACAGTAGTTGTTCGTTTTCCACCGAAGCCAACCATCCATATCGCGTTTGATCAATCTTATCAACATCCCATTGATAAGATAACGATGCAAACTTTCGGAACAGCTGTGATTGACCACATACTTCATCATATTGTTCACAAGGTATTGGTTGCGTATGGTTTTGAAAAACCCTTTGACTGCAAAACCATGCCCAGTCATATTCTTTCATGGCAGCAATCTGTTCTTCGCTCATCCCTGCATCACAATACTCAACTTCTAAACGCTTCCATCTACTATCAAACTTCTTTTTCTCATATCCATAATTAAATCCCATTATTAACCTCCTGTAGATTCAATTTGCAAAATTCACCATGCAAACTAAAATCAGGAGGAGATCGACAACGAGAATCTCTGGGTTGTTTTCCATCCCCAGAAACAAAAATGCCAGCTGATCTTAAGGACCAACTGGCATTTTTATTCGCGCACAAAGAAAACGCATTATTAAGATTTTATAAGTACAACAAGTATACCAAGCACAATTCGATACCAACCAAACACCTTAAAATCATGTTTTTTGATAAAGTTCATTAGGAATTTAATTACTAAGACAGATACCGCAAATGCCACAGCCATACCGAGAACAAGAGCGAGCAGTTCTGCACTTGTAAATTCAAACCCGAATTTTAACAGCTTAAAAGCACTTGCTCCAAGCATAGTAGGTACTGCGAGGAAAAAAGTAAACTCTGCTGCTGCCACTCGTGAAACTCCTATGAGTAAAGCACCTATAATCGTTGCTCCCGACCGTGATGTGCCGGGTATAAGTGATAACACTTGAAATGCCCCTATCAAGATTGCTGTTTTATAGCTGATGTCAGAAAGTGCCATAGTAGTAGGAGTACGCTTTTTATTCCAATTTTCTATGAGAATGAATAACAAACCATAAAAGATTAACATGATTGAAATCACAATGGGGGTTTGGAGGTAAGCATCCAAATAATCATCAAATAGAATCCCCATAATAGCTGACGGTACACAAGCTACCGCAACCTTGAACCACAACGAGAAAGTATCCTTTTTAACAATTGACTGTGCTTTGTTCTTAAATTGAAAGGGAAACATCTTGTTCCAAAACATTACAACCACTGCGAGTATAGCTCCAAGTTGAATAACAACAAAAAACATTTCTTTAAATGCTTCGCTCATATTAAGTGTGATAAATTCGTCCACAAGAATCATATGTCCTGTGCTGCTGATAGGTAGCCACTCAGTAATACCCTCAACAATTCCAAGAAAAATAACTTTTAAAATTTCTATAAAATCAAGTACCATTATTTCAAATCCTCCTTTTTAAAATGATGAAAGGTCATAAGAAAACCAACTGCTGATACAAGAATAATAATAGATACAGACAGCAGTGTAGGATAGCCGGTACTCTGAAGTTTACCCTGCACCAAGAAATAGGTGGCTGTCCACGGATACAACGCTCCCCATTCTTGATTTGAAAGTGCGGCACTTCCCATGACAATCACGGCAGAGCCAATCATCGGGGCGACAAATCCTTTTGTTTTCATAGCAACAAACACAAAAGGAGAAACTGTTAAAAACATCAGGATACTGCCAAACAAAAACTTGGGGAGCCATACTATTGCCACTAGTAAGCTATATCCCTCCAATGTAAAGACAGCGTCATATAGCCCACAAACGATAAATATACCTGCCCATGTTACAAGGGTTAGCATAACAATCCAAAGAAGCAGGGTGCAAAATTTTCCAATTAATAGTTTTGTCCTTGAAATGGGTATGGGCAATATGGTTTTGAGGGTGCTTTCTGTGTACTCTCTGCTAAACAAGTAAGCTGCAATTGCCACATATATCATAATGTTTACCAGCAGCATGATATACAGTACACTGTCGCTGTATATGTCAGACAAGGTAAAGATAATCTCCGGCTTATCAAAATGTGTTTGCAAGGCTTCTATTAACATCAAAAGTGGGGTAGATAATACCCCTGCCACACTAATTAGCACCATTTTTGAACGCTTTAGTTTTAATAATTCACAAGAAATAAGATTAAGCAATACCGCCACCTCCAATCAGTTTAGAAAAGTAGTCCTCTAAGTTTTCCTCACTATCATTTATCCTTGTCACGAGCAGTCCATTTCGTGCAAATTCTCGATTGATTTCTCCAACACTTTGGCTAAAGTCATAAATTCTCACCGTACCGTCCTGCACTGTAAAATCCGTCATGTGGTAGTGGTTTTCTAAAATCTTTCCGGCTATCTCACTGTCAGATAAATCAAATTGAATGTATTTTCGATTCCTTTTGTGAAGCTCGGATATATTCACTTCCTCTACTAAATGCCCCTCGTGCATAACGCCGATAATATCTGCTATCTGTTCAATCTCGCTTAAAACATGGCTTGAGATAAAAATGGTAATGCCATGATTGTGACTAAGTTCAGATAAAAATGAGCGTATTTCAACTATTCCAATGGGGTCAAGTCCGTTAATCGGTTCGTCAAGTATTAAAAGCTCCGGCTCGTGCATAATGGCGGCGGCAATACCAAGCCGTTGCTTCATTCCGAGGGAATAATCGGAAAAGACTTTTCTTTTCTCCTTATGCAGCCCCACAACTTCAAGAGCTTTTTCTACTCCACTTTTAGATACTCCCCCTCGCAGTTTAGCGAGAATTTGCAAATTCTCATACCCTGTTAAATTACTGTAAAATCCCGGTGTTTCGATAATAGAGCCTACTTTGCTATAAAGGGTATGGATATTTTCCTTATAGTTTGTGCCAAACAAGCGTACCGTTCCCTCCGTTGGGAAAGCAAGCTGCAACATCATTTTCATTGCTGTGGTTTTGCCTGCTCCGTTTCTGCCGAGCAAACCATAAATTTTGCCCTTTGGCACATGAAGATTTACCTTATCGACAACGGTGGCTGTTCCGTATCGCTTCGTAAGATTTTCTGTTTCAATGATATAATCCATATTTGATTCTCCTTTCCGTGGGTTGCTGTTCTTGTTTTCGCTGACCACAATCTTATTATCCACGAGTATTGCATAGAAGCCAAGAAATCTACCGTCACAATGCCGACACAATAGATGTCAGCACGAAAAAAGCTCCGACACTTATCGTGTCAGAGCCTATTTTAAAGGGTTTATGGCATTTTACTTTGTTTGGGTTTGCTTTATCCAGACAAATATTTTAGCAACAAATAGCAGAAACATAAGGGCGGTTACATAGGGTTGTCTTGCCGCAGCGAAGAAGCAGATAAAAAGCGTACTCAGCACGAGAGAGCATTTTGTGATTATGTTGCTCCATGATTCCTTTTCAAAACAAACACACATCAGTTTCGCTATCCCAAGTGCAATCAAAACAATAAAAACAATCCAATAGATTGCAAGATATATTGGGGTAGTGTCTGTAAATGAAAGTAGATTGACAGAATAAATATATCCGTCAACAAGGTTAACGTTACCATACAACGGCAAAAGTATAAAAGTAACCGCCATCATATCTAATATTCCATAAATGAAACTGTAAATTTTTTTCAAGTTGGAACGATTTTCAGTTTCGGCAAGTGTAATCAGTTCTTCGCCCGATAGCAGTTCATCTATGGTCACAGAAAAGAATTTAGAAATACACTTGAGCGACTCAATGTTAGGGTAACCCTTGCCGCTTTCCCATTTTGAAATGGCTGTTCTTGATACATATAATTGCTCCGCAAGTTGTTCCTGCGTTAAGTTCTTTCCAGTCCTAAGCTGTTGTAGCTTTTCATTAAATTCCATGATTCTCCTCCTGTTTGTTCCTTGTTTTCATACGTCCATCAACGGGTTTTTCTGCATCTTTTGGTATCATCCATGCACGACCAAATTTTTCAGTTCCGTCAATGCGATCTCACATAATTTTTGTATCCGTCTTTCCGATATGCCCCATTTTTCAGAAGCGGCTTTCACAGAAATGTAATTCATAATATCAACTTCCTTTCGCAAAGAGTATATAATTATTATATACGGAATGACGAATAATAGCAAGTTTCTCTCCACTAATACGAAATTATACACTACTAAACATAAAATCATACTTCGTTCAAATATCATCACCCGAAATGTACAATGATATAGGATGATATTAAAATGTACCAAGATGAAAGAAAACTTGATTTTAAGCCGTTAGGTATAGCGATAAAAAAAGCTCGGGAAGCAAAAGGGTGGACACAGGAATATCTTGCCCAACTGGTAGACCTTACGCCACGCTCTATTATGTATATAGAGAACAGGGGGCAGCACCCAAGGCTTAACAAATTTTATCTCATTACTACCTTGCTTGACATCTCTGTAGACCAGTTCTTTTTTCCATGCAATGAAGATGGCGACAACAATCGCCGCAAACAAGTTGATGTACTGTTGAATGATATGGAAGAAAAGGAGCTTATCGTGATGGAAGCTACGGCTCAAGGCTTGAAAAAGGCAAGAGAAACTGCGGAATAATTAACGCTGTTTTCGTAAGCCAAGCCAACTGAAAAAAGTGCGACACCTACACAGGCTATCGCACTTTTTAGGTTATTTTTTTATTCTCCACACAAATCATAAAGCTGTTCACATCGGTTTTGAATATCTAAGATTTCTGTTTCGGTTAAACTCCTGCGGTTATGAGTAAGTTGTTGCTCTAAAAAATCACGATAGCCATCAAGTAAGGCATCCCGTAAAAGCTCGGGGGCTTTGCAATGTTCCACACCAAACCATTGCTCATCTTTTTCATCCCAAATCATAACGGTGTATCCTCGCTTAGTGTTCACCACCTCCAAAACACTATCTTTATTTAGGTAATCGTTGAATACTTCTAAAACCTTTTCAAAGGTCATCATTTTATCAGCCCTTTCATATTTTAGGTGCTTATATGTAAGTAGTTTATATACTTATTACGACTATGATAATAAAAGTAAATCATCGTGTAAAGGATACGGATATTGTTTGCGAACAAAAGTGGCAAGCAATGCCGGTGTTAATACACTCGGCCCACAGAGGGAAAAATCCTGACGTGATTTCCCCCTCTGCTTTGCTTGTTGAGGGCAGCGCCCCCAAGCCCCTTTGAACGCAGAATTTCATTCTGCGGCTACGCGTCCGATGGACGCTTATGACCATGACCGGCTTACCGCTGGCCGTGGTCTTTTTCTTGTTCTTTTTTCTGTTCCTCATCCATTTTCAGCAGCCGATCCACATTGGCCTTTGCCGTCAAAAGTTCCCGCATTTCCTCACGGGAACGCCGGTACTCGGCGTAGGTTTTCTTCTTTTCCTCCAGCAGTTTGGCATACTCAGATTGCAGGTCTTTGACCTTGGGCAGCTTCTTCACTCCCATCTCATCAAAGGCATTTTTTGCCGCCTGATGGAGCAGAATTTCTTGCTCATGTTCCTCCCGAAATTTTCGGGTAGTGTCAAGTTTCACTACCTTTTTTTATTGTTAAACCTTGATTTTATGGGAGTTTGCAATAAAAAGAGCATTGACCTCCCTTTTTCTGGTATAATGTCAATCGCCAAACCAACCTTAAACCAAGGAGACAATGCTCATGGACATTATACTGTATTTACTTCACTTAATTCAATACCAACATAAACAAATTTGCTGGCTTATTAACTTTATCTGTAGATATATCCCTCTCAAACAATGGGCTTTCGATGATTCCCATTCTCCCAAGTATCAGAAGTTCAAGATTGACGAACTTCCTAAGATTATTTCATACAAACAGGATTGGGACTGGAAAGAGCTTATTCCTTACTATCAGGAACGCTATCACAAAATCATCAAGCCTGTGTTCAGGCACGGAGAATGCGATATTCCAGAGTCCTGTCACTGCCCCGTTTGCGACGCGCCTGCTGACTATCTCAAGTGGAACAATGGAAAGCGCAAATCTCAAGTGTTGTGCAAGGTCTGCCAGACCACTTTTTCCCCAACCGAAGATAACCGTTTTTCTAAATCCACTGTATTGAGATGCCCTCACTGTAATCACAGTCTTGATCGTAAAAAGGACCGGAAACACTTCATCGTCCACAAATGTGTTAACCCCAAGTGCCCATACTATCTACACAATCTGAAGAAAGTTGACAAAAAGCATCTTGAAGAAGATTACGGCAAAAACAAATATAAGCTTCACTACATCTACCGCGAATTCACGATAGATTTCTTTAAGTTGGATTTAAACTCCCTTCCAAAGAATGCATCTTCCCTGAAATTCACCAAGTTCGATTCCCATACCATGGCACTTTGTTTGACTCTGCATGTGAATCTCGGTCTTTCTCTCAGAAAAACCAAGCAGGCACTCCTTGATCTTTACGGTATTGACATCTCACATCAGAGCATTGCCAACTACTGCAAATCTGCCGCCATGTGTATCAAACCCTTTGTAGACCATTACGATTACGGCACAGGCTCTGTATTCACTGCTGATGAAACCTACATTAAAATCCGTGGCGTTAAAGCCTACATCTGGTTCATTATGGATGCGGCAAAACGTTCCATCATTGGCTACCAGGTCTCGGATAATCGTGGTGTCGGTCCTTGTATCCTTACAATGAGAATGGCTTTCCGGAACCTAAAAGAACTTCCAAAAAACTTTAAATTCATTGCGGATGGATACAGCGCCTATCCATTGGCTGCACAGCAGTTCTTCCATGAATTTGGAGATAAATTCAAGTTCGATATTACCCAGGTAATTGGTCTTACCAACGACGATGCGGTGTCAAAAGAGTTCCGTCCATACAAACAGATGATTGAAAGACTCAACCGTACATACAAGGCCTCTTACAGACCCACAAACGGCTTTGACAACATCGACGGTGCCAACTATGATCTGGCTCTATGGGTTGCTTACTACAACTTTCTCCGCCCACACAAGCATGTCGGCTACAAAGTACTGAACGAAGTAGAAATGCTCAAAGGCGCTGATAACATGCCTGGAAAATGGCAGCTTCTCATCTTCCTCGGCCAGCAGACCATCCTTAATCTTCAAAATCAGGCATCTGCATAATGGAGCGGAACTGTTGTCAGGTAAACCGTGGAATACCGCAGTGCCGTAGGCGCGAGGATATGCCGCGAAAGTTGCTTGACATAAGGTTCTCGGATTATCCTGTCAAACAGAAAAGGGGCAACTGCGCCCTTTTCCTGCCTTCCGGCGAGGACGGGTTCGGGCAGAGCCTGAAAATGGGTCAAGGGACGAGTCCCTTGCGGGTACTTAGGGCAGAGCCCTAAGCCCTCGGAGAGCTTATCGTGATCAATATCTACAGTTTTCAAGGTTCAATTGAGCCTTATTTATTTGACTCGTTTTTCCATACATCATTTGACACTATCTACTTCTAGCAGACAGTTCAAAGCTGCCGAGCATAAGTTACCCGGCAGCTCTAAACAAAACTATATTTTTCTATGATGGAGAATGCTTTTTTGCGTATCTACAAATCCTCCGTCATCGATTATTTCCCCAGTAAATCAATGCCAGTGCGCCGGGACCGGTGTGTGCTCCGATGATAGGGCCAATATAAGCAATACAAATCTCAGAATCCGGGAATTGTTCCAACAACCTTTCTTTCAGCATATCTGCTGCTTCAGGGTCATCGGCATGACCTATCAGAATCGATTTACCAAGTTCAGGTTTCCAGCCCTGTTCCATTCGGGCAATCTGAGTGGTAACAGCCTTTTTTCTTCCACGAGGTTTTTCCACTGCTTGCAGCTTTCCTTCGCTGTCCACATGAAGCAACGGTTTGATCTGCAAAGCCGTTCCCATTGCGGCTGCGGCACCTGAAACCCGCCCGCCATGTTTCAAATGGGTAAAGGTATCAACCGTAAACCAATGACATACCTCTAATCGGTGTTCCATGACCCAAGAAGCCAATTCATCAATAGACAGTCCTTCCCTCTGCTTTTTCGCAGCTTCTCTGACTAAAAACCCTTCACCCACTGCGGCAGCAAGCGTATCAATGCAGATGATTCTTCTTTCCGGATATTCCTGCTGTAGTTCTTCAACCGCTAAAAACGCAGACTGATATGTACCTGACAGACCAGAGGAAAAACAGAGATACAGAATATCGGTTCCCTGTCGCAGACAGGGTTCAAAATGCTTAAAATAAATCGTTGGGTTGATTTGTGAGGTCGTTGCAAAATTCCCAGCTCTTTGCAAGCGGTAGAACTCCTTGGCTGTGATTCCTTCCGGGGAACCATATGAGTATTCTGTTCCGCCGATCTCAACATTCATAGGAATCATTTCAACAGATGGCAGACCTGCGGTTAACTCCGGTGCGAGATCTGAGGTGGCATCTGTGAAAATTTGATAGCCGTCCATCACTTCTTACACCCACTACAGCCCTGACAAGCAGCCCACAGCTCATCGGCCTTCGGCTTCCAGGTTTCTGCATAAAGTGTAGTCTTATCACACAGATGGTCAACACTTTCCGGGGACTGATACTCGGTAGAATGGGCACCGGATTTCTTTACCATGCTACGCAGACATTCAGGATTTTCCAGCATAGGACACGGCTGGAACATATTATCATTAAAGGGCTGACCGTCGTGATAGGCCATAAACAGCGGAGACTGATATGCTTCCAGCAGGGTCTTTTCACGGATGTTGGAGTCAGAGTAATGGATAAAAGCGCAAGGCTCAATGTCACCATTGGCATTGATATGCAGATAGTTGCGGCCACCAGCAATACAGCCGTTTACAAATTTCGCATCATTCTGAAAGTCAATTGTGAAAATAGGCTTTGTGCTACGGTATTCGCAGATGCGGTTATACATCTTTTCACGCTGGTCAGGAGACGGGAGCAGCTCCACAGCGGAATCGTTGCCCACAGGCATATAGTGGAAGAACCATGCGAACTTCGCACCGCACTCCACCAGATGATCGAAGAACTCATCCGAGCTGATGGAGTCGATGTTCTTGCTGGTATAGCACCCAGATACGCCGAAAGGCAGCTTCTTTTCTTTCAGAATCTTCATCGCCCGCATAGTAGCCTGATAAGTACCCTTGCCACGGCGGAAATCAGTAGCTTCCTCGAAGCCTTCAATGCTGATGGCCGGGTAGAAGTTCTTCACCCGCAGCATCTCATCGGCAAACTTCTCATCGATAAGGGTACCGTTGGTAAAGGCAGAGAATACGCAGTCAGGATGCGCTTCACACAGGCGGAGCAGATCGTTCTTGCGTACCATAGGTTCACCGCCGGTGTAGAGGAACATATAGGTTCCCAGTTCATTGGCCTGATTGATGATGTCATCCAGTTCCTCATAGCTCAGATTCAGCTTATTACCGTATTCTGCCGCCCAACAGCCGGTGCAATGAAGGTTGCAGGCGGAAGTGGGGTCCATCAGGATTGCCCAGGGGATATTGCAGCCGTACTTTTCACGATTAGCCACCTGCTTGCGGCTGCCTAAGAGAGATGCATTGACAATAAAATTGCGGAAGAACACTTTGCGGACTTCAGAATCAATGTCCGTCCAAAGGCTGTTGATCAGGCGCATCCAGTTGCTGTCAGGCTGCTCCATCACCTTACGGATTTGCTGGCGCTGTGTGAGATAGAGGTTATCCTTATCGAACTTATCCGCCCAATCTAACAACTTGGGGAATGCTTCCTGCGGATTGCTGTCAACATATTTCAGCACTTGATTGACGGCGAAAGCCTGTGCGCTGTCTTTAATAGAATTACTCATGGTTTTGTCTCCTTTTGTCTGGCTCTGTGATAACTGTGGTATTGAATTGTTTTACGCTGATTATTATTTCCCGTTTGCACTTCGGACAGTATAGCGGAAAATTTTCAAGTACTGTATTATCACAGATTTTAATTCTCGTTTTGTTGTTGCAGTTGGGGCATAATAGCCATTCGGTTTTTTTCATTCTTTGTTTTTCATCAGATAATAGAATATCTATGGACAATTACATTTACAACTCACGCAGTTTCCACCGCCTTGTAGAAACCATTACACACGCGCCCACAATGAGTACTGTTAAGACGATGTAGGAAAGATAGACGCCATTTAGTGCTACTTCATACACATCATAGTACCGCAGAGGGGTCAGATAATCCAAGAAACGATTCCCTGTGTACTCGGCAGTAAAGGCCAACACATAGGCGGCCAATACGAAAACCGTACCGGCGCGTACCGCGGCCTTATAAGATTTGAAAAGGCTGGCAAACAGCAGACCCAAGGCAAAAAAGAGAAGCTGGGTAAAGAACATTCCCATCGTTGTGGAAAGCACCGCTCCCGGCTGATCCAGACCGCCCAAAGGAAGAACGATCGTGAAATAATTGCACACGCCGCTGAACAGGGCGAACACCAGCAGGTTCACTGCTGAAACGATCACCTTCGCCAGAACAATGGTTTTCCGCTCCACAGGCTTTGTGAACAGGTATTCGGATGTTCCAAATTTCTTTTCCCTCGCCACACAGGACAGGCCCAGAGAGATTGCATAGGCAAAGGCCAACAGCCCCTCCCAAAAATAGATACACGCGTACCAACCAAGGGCAGTCGTGAGATCCCCTTTCACACCGAACATGATCATGATCAAGCGAGGAAATTGGCCGACTGTCCGGGCCATCTCATCCAGACTGTCCTTCAAGGATAAAAGTTCAAAATAGCAGAATCCGCACAGCAGTAACATGATCCCCAGCCAGATCAGCAGGGTCTTTCTGGTTTGGCGGAATTCGTTTTTCACCAATGTTTTCATCTTTGCACCCCCTCATGAGCGGAACTGGATGTCTTTTTTCAAAAAGACACGATAAGACAGCACCAAAAACAGGGCAAACAGCAGTACACACCATCCCAAGTAATCCAACTCATAAAAGCCAGATTTGGAAATCTCAGCCGCACTAAAGAACGAGTACGGGGACAGAAAACTAATGGCACGGTTGCTGACAATGTTGGAGAAGCTGGTGACGCAGTACTCGACAAAGACAATTAACCCGGCAGTCAAAAGTGGGCTTCGATTGCGTGAAAATAGAATTCCAACCAAAAGCCCCATAGCTGCAAGGAACAGCGTGACCAGCATGAGGGAAAGAGCAATCAGAAAGAACTCTCCCCAGTCAATGCCGGAGCGGAACAGGGCCAGCGCCAAAAAAGAGGCGAGAAGATATACCATGCTCACGACCACTACGCCGAAAAAAACCGTGAACGCCTTTGCCCAGTAAATCGTTTTTCGGGTATGGGGTTTTGTAAACAGATATTCAGAGGTTCGCTCCGAGCACTCCTTGGTGTGAATGGCGATACCGAAGTGCATCCCGAAAATACCGGACGCAATCATAAAAAAGCTGGTAAGAAACGCATAAATGCCCAACGGTGAGGTCAGATATTCCATGGACACACCAACGCCTTTGTAAAAATCACTCGTACCCAGCGTTTCATAGAGGTCTCCGGTGGAAACATCCATAAAGCTGTAATAGGTAGGCGTCATCACAAAAACACACAGAGCCAAGGCGATGGCCCAACCCAAAATATATTTGCGGTGCCTTTTCAGTTCATATTTCAAAATGACCATGCCTGACACCTCCTTACGCATAGTAGTGCATGAAGATTTCCTCCAAAGAGGGCTCTTCCAAAAGCACATCGTCCAAATGCAGCAGGTGAAGCTTGTCAATAATCGCCGTGATATTTCCGTTATACATAAAGGAAACAGAGGTCTTATCCGCAGTCTCCGCATAGTTCGCAATGCCGGACAAATCAAAGAAATCGCGAGGGATAGCCTCCTTTGCGCTCAGAGAGACTTTCTTATAGCCGCTCTCACGCAGTTCTTTGATGGACTGTATGCCAATAAGCTGTCCCTCTTTCAGAATGGCCACCCGGTCACACAGTTTCTGCACCTCACTCAGCACATGGGAGGAAAAAAACACGGTAGCGCCCCGGCTGTTTTCCTCCTTCAGAATATCATAGAAAGCCTGCTGGATCAGTGGGTCTAATCCGCTGGTGGGCTCGTCCATAATAATCAGTTTGGGCGAAGTCATAATGGCAGACACGATACCCACCTTTTTCTTGTTGCCCAGAGAAAGGTCTGCAATCTTGCGGGACAAATCCAAATTGAGCCTGTCGGCAAGCTCCTTCATCTTTGTCTTGCAGTCCATGCCGTACAGATCGGCGGTGTACTGCAAAAGTTCACGGACTTTCATGTTTTCGTAATAGCTGTTCTCGCTGGGCAGATAGCCCACATCCCTGGCGATGACGCTGGCCTTGGAGTGACAGTCCAAATCGAAGATAGATGCGCTGCCTCCGGTGGGACGGATCAGCCCCATTAGGGTGCGGATCGTGGTGGACTTACCCGCACCGTTGGGGCCGATAAAGCCGAAAAACTCTCCCTGGTTGACAGAGAAACTGAGGTTATTGATTCCTCGATGCTTCCCATAGTGCTTGGTCAATTCATTCAAGACAATCGCTTGTTCACTCATTTCAAATACTCCTCCTTATAAAAATTTTTCCGCAGAATTGCGATGTTCTTCTCAAAATCCTCCATGACAGCCTGAAAATCGAAAGCCGCCGCCCCCCGGTACCCGGCCACATAGCCCTCGGCCATCAGAAGCAGCATCTGAAAGACCGGCTGGGCATCCTCTGGGTCTTTGAATTTCAAAGCATCCTCTTCCCGCAGAACAAGATCGTTTCGGAATCTGCCGGTCTCCTCCGTCAGGATCGCCAGCGTATCCGTCACCTCGGGAGAATTTTCCTCCCAGGCACTGGTAATAAACTGCAAGATAAAAGGCTGATTTTGGAGCCCCTCCATTTTCATGCGGCTGGATGCCAGAATCCTGTCGAACAAATCTGTTTCGGAATCGAGGGCTTCCTTATCAAATAGTCCCTCTATGATTTTCTTGCAGTATTCCAGCAGGTAAATGTAGAGCTGCTTTTTACTGCCGAAATACTGAAACACAGACGCTTTGGAAATGTGTGCGGCTACCGCAATATCATTGATTGAGGCTTTTTCATAACCAAACTTGCCGAAGCACTGGAGCGCCGCATTGAGAATGGTCAATCTCTTTTCTTCGGTCAGGGCCAAAAATTTGTCCAATTCATTTCCTCCTTTTTACACAATAACCGTTTCGGTTATTTAGAGTATAGCACCAATAACCGAAACGGTCAAGTATTTTGGAGTATGATTCAAAAGTTTTCTTTTTATACTGTTAGACCAACGAAGATTAGTCTCGAAAGTACCGGTGTGTTCAAGTCAGCAGTTGCACGAAAATGTAATTCGTTCAAATACTACTACCTGAAATATAAAATTACATTGGGTGATGTCTATGAAATTTGAACGCGATGAGCGCAAATTTGATTTCCACGATATAGGGTGCGAGATAAAGCGCAAAAGAGAAACCAGCGGGATGACACAGGATCAACTGGCCCTTATCATTGACCGTGATCCCCGCACCATCATATATAACGAAAACGACGGTCAGCATCCGAGCTTGAACACTTTTTATCAGATGGTGACAATGTTCGATATATCGGTGGATCAGTTCTTTTATCCAGACATGAGCGCAGATGACGCTTGCAAAAAGCGCATCAATACACTTGCTGCATTAACACTTGACCGATTCGGTTATTGGTGCTATACTCTGAATAACCGAAACGGTTATTGTGTAAGAAGAAGGAAATGAATTGAACAAATTTTTGGCCCTGACCGAAGAAAAGAGATTGACCATTCTCAATGCGGCGTTCCAGTGCTTCGGCAAGTTTGGTTATGAAAAAGCCTCAATGTCGATTCTGTTATATTACGCATATCGCAGAAAATTAAGTAAGAAAACTGCCAATGACAAAGAGTAAGTTATACCCACGTTATGAAAGGACGTGCTATGAAGGATTCATTGAAAAAAGGATTGATAATAGGTGCTGCCGGTAGTGCGATTTGTGTGCTTTGGCATCATCTTCTAACCAAAAAGATGATGCAGCTCGCCATGGATCGGGTTGCGCCGCAGGACAGAAGCAACGGAAAAATGCGTGTGTCCGGTTCACCTGAAATGATAGAAACCACTGAAATTGTAAAAAAGGCAGCTGGTCAGCTCGAAAAAAGCGGCTGTGACGTGGTGGAAATCACTGCTCACGACGGAATTTCATTGATTGGGCATTGGTGTCCCTGCGAAGAACCGAAAAGAACTATAGTTGCCATGCACGGGTGGCGTTCCTCCTGGTCACATGATTTTGGTCTAATCGCAGATTTCTGGCGCAATAATCATTGTTCTGTACTCTACGCAGAGCAGCGGGGACAAAATAATAGCGGCGGCGACCATATGAGTTTAGGTTTGCTGGAACGCTACGATTGCCTGGCATGGACAAATTGGATAAACGAGAAAACAGGAAAAAGCATTCCCATCTATCTTGCCGGGGTATCCATGGGTGCAACCTCTGTGCTAATGGCGTCCGAACTGGAACTGCCGGATAATGTATTTGGAATCGCAGCGGACAGTGCATTTACTTCGCTCCATGCAATTTGGAAACATGTCTCCGAAAGCAATCTGCATATTCCTTATGCTCTGCATAAAACAGGTGCCGATAGGATGTGCAAAAAGCGCATCCAAATGGATGCTGATGCTGCCTCAACTACAGAAGCGTTGAAGCACTGCCAAATTCCTGTTCTTTTTGTCCACGGAACAGATGACCACTTTGTTCCAGTTGAAATGACATACGAAAACTATAAAGCCTGTACATCAGAAAAGCGTCTGCTGATTGTTCCGGGCGCTGACCACTGTATGAGCTATCTCGTAGGAAAAAGCACCTACGAGCGCATTGCAAAAGAGTTTTGGGAATTTTGCGAACAGCGGAAAAAGAATCCGTAGATTTGAGTTTGAAGGGGGGGGAATCATTATGCGCCAGCGTTGGCTCCGTGTCTTATTCCGTAGAAGGATGTTGACGATACTCCTGCTACTTTTACAGGTATATTTTCTTATATGCCTTGTACTTGGGGGAAGTCAGCTTTCCCGAAATTTCAGTCGCCTACTGACAATCGTCAGTATCATTGCGGTGCTTTATATCGTTTCCCAGAAAGACAAAGGCGCCTACAAAACTGCATGGGCGATCCTGATCCTAACCTTCCCGTTGTTTGGTGGACTGATGTATCTTTTGTCTAATGCACAATCCTCGAAATGGCGCTTTGCAAAAAGTGTCCTCCATACACAACAAAAGGCAAAACCACTCTATGCACTCCCCGGCATTTGCTATGAAAGCGCAACAAAACAACTGCCTGAATATTACCCTCAAATTCATTACTTGCAGGAATACACGGGGTTTCCAATATATGCAGATACAGAAACACATTACCTTACACCGGGTGAACGAAAGCTGGAAACACTTTTGGCGGAACTTGAAAAAGCCGAGAAGTACATATTTCTGGAATATTTCATCGTGCAGGAAGGCGTTATGTGGAACAGCATCTTGGAAGTTTTGAAGCGAAAAACCACGCAAGGCGTAACTGTGCGACTGATTTATGACGATATGGGTTGCTTTCTCACTCTTCCGAAAGACTACGCAAAGCAGCTAAAAAAACACGGTATCCAGTGCGCCGTATTCAATCCCTTCCGACCTGTTCTGACCGTAAAGCAAAATAACAGAGATCACCGAAAAATAGCGGTCATTGATGGAAAGGTGGCTTTTACCGGAGGTATCAATCTGGCAGATGAATACATCAACGCCATTGAGAAACACGGACACTGGAAAGATGCAGCGATCATGCTGAAAGGCAAAGCCGCATGGAGTTTCACACTAATTTTTTTACAGACGTGGGAAATTTGTACCCATACAGACGAGGACTACGAAATCTTCTACCCATGGAAAGAACAAGAGTGCCCTGTTACTGCAAAGGGGTTTGTTCAGCCATACGCTGACAGTCCAATGGATGAAGAAAATGTGGGCGAACACGTTTACCTGCATATCTTAAACAATGCAAAGAAGTACGTGTATATCAACACCCCATATCTGATTGTCGATGATAGTATGCTTTCCGCTTTGCGTCTTGCGGCAAAAAGTGGTGTAGATATACGCATCATCACACCCCACCGCTGGGATAAATGGTGGGTACACATGACCACACGCTCGTATTACCGAGAGCTGATAAAATCAGGCGTTAAAATCTACGAATATACCAATGGTTTCATCCACTCCAAAACCTTTGTGTCCGATGACCGTACTGCAACAGTCGGGACAACAAATTTGGATTTTCGCAGCTTATATCTGCACTATGAATGTGGTGCTCTGCTCTATGAGGCCAAAGCTGTTATGGAAGTCAAGGAGGATTTTCTGCAAACGCTGGAGATATGCCAACAGGTGACAGAAAAGGATTGCAAAACAAATATCGTAGTGCATCTGCTCCAGGATATACTGCGGCTATTTGCACCACTAATGTAAGGAGGGTCTTGAATGTTTGAAGATATTGAAACACACAAAAAATTATCAAAGTGGATTATCGGAACGTTTACAGCCTGCATTTTGATTTATCTTGGCATCCGACATATTAGTCATGTAGCTGATGCCGTGATGTGGTTGAAAGACCTGCTGAACCCACTTTTAATTGGATTGATTTTGGCGTTGTTTCTGAATGTTCCGTTGGGGGTTATTGAAAGACATCTGTTCCCCAAACATCCGACATCTAGGAAAACGAAAATGCGCCGCCCGCTTGCGATCCTGCTTTCATTTATTTTGGTGATAGGGGTCTTTGTCGGTGTTGCTTTTCTTGTTATTCCCGAATTGATCGATGCAGTATCTATTGTCATATCATCCTTGACGAATGGTCTGGATCAACTGGTGGCATTTGAAAGCACGGCTGACTATTCTAAAATCCCATTCGGAGAACAGCTGTCCCAAATTGATATTGATTTTCTTGAACTGAAAGACAATTTGAATGAATGGTTGAATCAATTGGGAACCACCATTATGGACACTGCTGCTTCCGCATTTGGAAGCGTGGTTGCGACGGCAGTCGATTTTGCGATTGGTCTTGTGTTCTCAATTTATATTTTGGCCAATAAGGAGAAATTAAAAAGTCAGATCACCCGAATTGTCCGTGTATGGATTCCAGCATGTTTTGCCGAGCGGGGCATTCATGTGGCAGCTGTCTGTGAAAAAAACTTCAAGCTTTTTGTAGCAGGGCAAACGACTGAGGCAATAATTTTAGGCAGCCTGTGTGCAATCGGTATGTTAATTCTGAGAATACCATATGCGCCGATGATCGGTGCGCTTGTTGGGGTAACAGCACTGATTCCCTATGTCGGTGCCTGGATTGCTACACTTGTGGGTGCATTTTTGATTCTGACAGTCAATCCTTTTAAGGCACTGGTATTCATTATTTTCCTGCTTACTTTGCAACAGATCGAAGGAAATGCAATCTATCCGAAAGTTGTGGGCGCAAAAATCAACCTTCCTGCCATGTGGGTTTTAGCGGCAATCACAATAGGTGGCAATCTGGCTGGACCAATCGGTATGTTGCTTGGCGTACCTGCCGCAGCAGCCACTTACGCTCTTTTGAAAGAAGCAACCGATAAGCGGGAAACGCATCTGAAAACACAAGAAAAAGAGCAGATGGGTAATTCACATAAACAGAATATATCCTAAAAAAATTATCTCAAGATAAAAACTCATAGTAGGGTGTAAGGACTCATGATATAAAAATATCAAGGGTCTTTGCGCCCTATTCGTTTTTTATATTACAAAATCGGCATTATCATACCTTTTAGCGGGCATAATAAGGTTATTCCTCAAAACAAATCGGCACGATACAATGTTATTGAGGTGAATGATTATGCCGATTGACGATTTAACCGCTTTGGGTCAAATAATGCGGGAGGCCCGAAAGAAAAAAGACCTGACACAGCAGGAGCTTTCAGATCTGAGCCATGTTTCTGTAAAACAAATTGCCAACATTGAAAAAGGGCAGATGAACCCTTCCTATTTGATTTTAAGAGCATTGGCCAAGGTTTTGAACATCTCTCTGGACTCTCTAATAAATCCGGATGTTTCTCCAGAAGATGAGGGAGCCAACCAGATGAAAATGCTTTATTCCAGTTGCCCGTCAGAAATGCGTGAAACCCTGCTGCACCATACACAGGAGACCATGCAGGAATTAACAGAACTATCTAAGAAAATTGAAGCGAATTGAGCCAGTGAGTGAAATTTGACGGTTTCCTCTCTGGCTCTTTTCATTTCTGCAAAGAAAGCGGCAAGCAATGCTTGTGGCTATCCAGATAGCCCCACGCGCTTGTTGAGGGAAGTCCCCCAAGCCCCCTTGGAACACAGATTTTCAATCTGTGGCTGCGCGTTTTTGCAAACGCTTTTGACCGCGACCAGCTCACCGCTGGCCGTGGTCTTTTTCTTTCTGTTGCGGCTCGGTCTGCTCCATCGCCAGGACCCGATCCACGTTGTTCTTGACCGTCAGCAGCTCCCGCATGGCGGCGCGGGCCTGCCGGTACTCGGCGTAGGCCGTTTTCTTATCCGCCAGCAGCTTGGCATACTCGGTCTGAAGCTCCTTGATGGTGGTCAGCTTCTTCACATTCAGCTCGTTGAAGGCTTCCTTGGCGGCCTGGTGCAGCAAGATTTCCTCCTCATGTTCCTGCCGGAATTTCCTTGAATACCCGGCCTTGCGGTAGGCCACATAGGTCTCGCGGGTTTTGGCGTAGTTGACGATGTGGGTGCGCAGCACGGCAATCTCGGCCATGCGCTTCTCGGCGGCCTTAATCTGATCGGACAGCGCATGGTAGCCTACTGCCTTTGCAACGGTTTTCAGTTCATCGGCGGCGTGCTGCCTTTGCCAACTTTGCGAATACTTCCGGCTCTTTTCTCTCTGAACGCTCAAATACTTCATCAGCAGATTTGCAAGGCCGGGGGATTGTTGCGGCTGTTCCGGGGCGGTTTCCCACGCTTTGAACAGGTCGGCAATCCATTCTTTGAGCTTTCCAATCTGCGCTCGGATTTCCCGTATAAGGCGGTTTGCCTTTTGGATATTCCGGTTCAGTTCGCCTTTCTCGGTGGCAATACCTTTCTTCTCCATCTGGCAAGCCGCCACGCCCATGTGGACGGTGGGTATCTCGCCAATGCCGCGCTCGGCGTTGCTGCGGTGGTCGATACGCTCCGGGCTTCCGGCTCGTTCAAGGTAGGCGTTTGAAATATCCGCCCATGCCTTACGCCACAAGAGGGCGTTGCCCTTGTCGTTCCAGCCGGTCAGGTCAACTTTGTGCGTCTTGTATCTGCCGCTTGGCAAGCGGATACGCTCGCCGTTTTCATCAAGGTCATATTCCTTTTGGGACTTTGCCGCCCATGCGCCGCGCTCGTCAAGGGGGCGCATGGTAAGCATGATGTGACAATGGGGATTGCCCTTGCCGGTGTCGTGAATGGCATAATCAACGCACATTCCTCTGGAAACAAATTGAGAGGAACAGTATTCCCGGACAAGCCGGATCTGTTCCTCTCTGGATAACTCTATGGGGAGCGCCGCGTCAATCTCTCTGGCAAGCTGGGCGTTCCCGGCTTTCTCGTAAAGCTCCACGCTGTTCCACAAGGTTGAACGGTCAGAGAAAGAGGGCGGGGCGTGGGGTGGCAGCATAATTTCCGTATGGACAACACCGCCTTTGCGGGTGTAGTCGTGTGTCATTCCGTCCCACTCATTTGTCAGCTTTTCGCCGCTTCGGTAGGCGGCTGCGGCAACGGCTGATTTGCCCTTGCCCCGGCTGACAATGCTGATATTACAATGATAGATGGCTATGGGTATCACCTCCCGGATAAAATGAAAACCCGCAAAAATGGTACAGACGCCAAAGGCGGGTATACTGTTTTTGTGGGTGTGCAGGGATAGCCGCGTAAGCGGCGCAAGGGGTGCAGCCCCTTGTTGCGGCAAAGCCGCCAATGTCGGTCAGAGAGGGAAGCAAGCGGCTTTCTCTCTGTGCCGACAAGCCCTCGGCAGAGCGCACGCACCCGTAAGGGTGTATAAGTGCGCCCTTTGTACCAAAGGGATTATTCGCTTTTCCCGCCCTCGGTGCGTTTTTTCAGATAGCCCCGCGCTTCCTCGCTCGTCAGGGCAAGCCGGAGAAAGGCGGCGGCTTCTTCGTCGGTCATGGTCTTTGCTTCTGGCACAATGCTCTCAAAGACCGCACCCCGGACGATCAGCCGATGGCTGCGCGTCCTGCGTTCCTCTTGGGATAACTTTTGCCGCAACACCTTTTCCCGATTTTCAAGCTGCCGGATTTTCTTCTTCCCGTCCTCAATCTCGGCTTGCAATTCCTCGCGTTTTTTTCTCTCGGTTTCGTCATGGGTGGTCACTCCTTTCTACCTGTCGGCACAGAAAAAGGACAGTCGATTTCCTCGGCTGTCCTTTTGATTAGGGTGTTTGGTTTACTCCGTTCTGCTCAATAAATGGGAATATTAAATATCAATACGCCCTTTAATACATTCCTATTAAAACATCAGCTTCGATTGTCAAATGTGTGAGAGTACGCCAATCAACGCAATCTTTTTCAACGCAAAAGAGAAGCGGCGTCATTTCAATAAACGACATTCTTTGTTCTGATGACAACTGTACGGTGGCTGAAACCGTTTCTCTTGAAATGGTTTTAAGATATTTCTCAAAATATTCAACGACAGACTCATTTGAATAATCTGGATTTTTCAAGTGTGCTTGCACTTTAGTCCTGATTTCCCTCAAATGATTTTTCGTAGGAATTACTTTCACAACATATCCGTTAGGAGATAGCAATCGCTGAAATTCTTTGTAGTGTGCAGGCGAAAATATGTCTAAAATACAATCCATACTTCCGTCTTTCAAAGGGATTTTTGATAAGTCAGTAACAAACCACTTCACTGCTTTGCGCTTGTCTTTTTTTGATGCAATCTGTATTGCCTCCCTTGACAAGTCAAAGGCAAAGATGTTTCGTTCTGTTCTTTGCTGTATCTGCCTTGCATAGAAACCCTCGCCGCAACCAACATCTAAAATGTTTCTTATAGATGGCGTATCAGAAATAAACTGTATGATTTTCTCCAACACAACATCATACATGCCATACTCCAAAATTTGGTGCCGGTTGTCAAAAGACCGCTTGCTGTAGTTGGTTTTGGGCGATGATTTTAACAACAAATTTACATACCCATATCTTGAAATATCAAAGCAATGTCCATGTCTACAAATTAGGCTATTGCCTTGTATATCCATTGATTTTGTGCAAATTGGGCATTGAAAATAAACCTTGCTGTCTGCAAAGCGTGATAAATTATTATTCATTTGTTTTTCCTCCGTAATTACATCTCTGCTTCAATAAGCGAGTTATGCAATACGGATAACCGCAACATAACTCGCGGTTTTATCTTAATCTCATAAATGTAACCATTGTGTTGTCCTCCAATCAATTCCGCAGTATTACTCTGCTTTTAGAAAAAGTATAGCACAAAACTATGAACATTTCAACTCTATTTCAGCCTGTCGGCGACGTTGCTCTCTCTGGCATACCGCCGCGCCGCTTCCCGCCGTTCCTCGCTGTATGGGGCGGTCAGACGGAAAGAGAAGCGGCCTTTCTCAATGTCAAACTCCATGCAGCCCGTTTCCGGGTCTGCGTCGGTCTGGCGGCACACATCGGGGTGCTGCTCGGCATAGGCGGCAAGCCGCTTCTTCAAGTCGGTGTTGTGGGTACGGATATGGATCAACGGGTCTTTCTCATCAAACCAGATGTCTGTGACCTTTTTTTGCTTGGGAAGCCCTGTTCGCATAAACTCTCCTTTCTGCGCCCTCGTTTGGAGAGAGGGGCATTTTTGAGGGAATTTTCCCGGCTCTTGACTTGGGGAAAATGGGGATTTTCAAATAGAAACCGCCCCGGCGAACCATTCTTCGTCCGGGCGGTTCCTATCGCGTGATTTTCGTTTTTTCCGGCTCTTGACCGTCCTGCAAGCTGTCGGCAAGTATCACTTTGAGCAGCTTGTCGCGGAATGTTTCTGTGCCGCTGTGGTTGAAAAACAACTCCGCAACGATGGTCTGTCCGTCCCTCTGTGTCGTGATAACACTGTCGGGGGATTGAGGTGTCCCGTTCTGTTCTGCCATAGGCGGCTCCTTTCTCTGGGTGCAAAAGAGGGATTTCCCGTAGCCCGGAAAATCCCTCTTGGTTGTCAGTATTCGGTTTTACTGTGCGGGTGCTGCGGCGGCTTCCTGTGCCTTTTTCTTTGCCCGGTATTCCCGTGCTTTCATGCGGTCATACTCCCGTCGCTTTTCAAGGTTACGCGCCCGGTACTCCCTTGAATACTGCCGGTGGTAGGCGCGGCTCTTTTCCTTTTGGGCTTCCTCGATTTTCTCCCGCATTTGCCGGATTTCCTGCTCCGTTGGCTCTGTAAGCTGTGTCACTTCGTTCTCAAATTTGCCGATATAGTTGAAATATATCCCGATGTGCTGAATGGCTTGTTTTGCCCTTTTCTTGTCGCGCTCATGCACTTCAATCCGGCTGATAAACTCGTTGAGAATGGCGGGGGTCAGGTCGGTAAAGGCAGCGTAGCGTTCCGTCAGCTTCAAAAACTTCTGCGCCCGTCCGCCCGCGTTCTCAAAAGCGGATAGCTGCTCTTGCAGCTCGGCAAGCTCCGCTTTCA
The DNA here is from genome assembly GCF_964241245.1 of Allofournierella massiliensis. NCBI lineage: Bacteria > Bacillati > Bacillota > Clostridia > Eubacteriales > Oscillospiraceae > Allofournierella > Allofournierella massiliensis. Next base: position 32,941 of record NZ_CAXSWZ010000001.1, on the reverse strand, counting down.
GCGCATAGTATTCTTCTGAATACTTCTGCGACATTTGCTCATAGCGGTCTTGCGGGATCGTGCCGAGGGCGTTGTCCTCATAGAGCTTGTTCAGCACCTTGTCAATCTGTTCAAGGCGCGTCGTGATTTGCGGGATACGCTTCTGCTGTTTCTTGGTCTTGTCGGTCTGCTGCATGGCAAGGTTCTTTTTCACTAAGGCTTCAAACTCCGCCCGGTTGCTGATAGAGTAGTCCTCGATTTTCTTCAGCACTTCCGCGACGGTCTGCATGAGCAAATCCGCGTCAATGATGTGTGGGGAATGGCACTTGGGGTTTTTGGCTTTCCCCTTGTGGTACTCGCTGCAATAGGCAACGTGCCGCTTGCCGCCGTTTCTGTAATCTATGCGGATGTGCATTTTTGCGCCGCAATCCTTACAGAAAAGCAAGCCCGACAAAGGGTGGATTTCCCCGTCCCCGTTGGGGCGTCTGACGGGCGCGTTTTCCAAAATCCGCTGTGCGGTTTCAAAGTCGGCGCGGTCAATAATCGGCTCATGCACATTTTCGGTTATCTGCCATTGGCTCCGGTCTACATAGTGGTTCCGCTTGTCCCGGAAATGCTTTGTAGTCTTGAAGTTGACTACATCGCCGCAATACTCCTGCCGCGTAAGGATATGGGTCAAGGTGGCTTTGTTCCACTTGTAGCGGTTATCCTCATTGAGCGCCTTGTTTTTACACGTTCCCCGTCCCCGGTCTTTCATGTAGAAAGTGGGGGTAGGGATTTGCTCGTTTTTCAGATATACGGCGATTTGGTTGCGGTTCTTCCCGCCGATAAACAAACGGAAAATAAGGCGCACAACCTCGGCGGCTTCCTCGTCGATTATCCAAAAATCCTTGTTGTCCGGGTCTTTGACATAGCCGTAGGGGGCTTCGGTGGCAATCGGCTTTCCGCTCATGCCTTTGGTCTTAATGCCCGTTTTCACTTTCTTGCTGATGTCCTTTGCGTACCACTCCGACATGATGTTGATAAAGGGCGCAAACTCCAATGTGTCGGGCTTCTCGCTGTCAATGCCGTTGTTGACCGCGATAAAACGCACGTTGTTCCGTCTGAATATCTCCATAGCGTTGCCGACTTGGAGATAGTCGCGCCCCCAGCGGGTAAGGTCTTTCATAATGCAAACGCCGATTTTCCCGTTTTCAACGTCCTCCATCATGCGGGAGTAGGCAGAACGGTCAAAAAATCTGCCGCTTTCATCGTCGTCGATGTAGTGCCGGATATTCGTCAGCCGCTGCCCTCTGGCGTAGTTCTCCAAAAAGATTTTCTGGAAAGAGATTTGTCAAGGGTGGATTAGATTAAAATAACCCTCGCGCAAGTGATGCACGAAATCGACGCAGTAGACTTTATATAAATCTCTGCGCCGATTATTTCGCCTAATATCTTGAATAATTAAAGTATGTTACGAGGTCCTTTGCTTCTTATGCACAAACCAAGCGTTACCCTCTCAGAATTCCATCAACACACACTAATTCAATATGATTAAAAAAATATTGTTTAATCGAATCAGAATGATCTACTACGATTATCGTTCTTCCTTTTTGTCTTATACGATCTAGGTATCTCACAACGCAAAAAATCTCGTCGTTACTCAATCCTTTGAAGGGTTCATCAATTCCAAATATGTCTGCCCTAGAATTGATAGCTTTTAAAAGTTTGATTCGAATATTTTCACCCCCGGAAAGTGTTGATATGGGCTGTCCGATTTTCAGATGCCCTAATAGCAAAGAAGACGCTTCTTCTAAGGAGTGTGATATTTTATCGTCTAAATGGGAAAAAAACTCTTTTGCTTCATCAATTGTCATATTCCAAACATCGAATATGCTTTTGCCATTGAGCTTGTATTTTTGAAGTATTTTATTGAACCCTGTGCCATTACATTCTTTGCATTGGAGTTGTATTTTGGCATCATATCCTGTCCCAAATTCTACATATCCGGCTCCCATGCAAACTGGACACATTCCTTCACACCCAGTTAAATTAGAAAAAAATCGTCTATCTTTTTTGTGCTTATTCGCAAATAAAGTCGAAATCCTTACAAAAACTCCCAAAGCTGTGGCAACAGAAGAATTTTTATTGCCCAATAAGGGTTTCTGATTAATGTATAAGTATTGCTCAAAATACTGCGGGAAATATTCACGTAATAAAGTGGATTTTCCAACTCCGGAATGACCGGTAATTAGATTCAGACAGCCTTTTCCAATCTTAATATCTACGCCGCTATATGCATATATTGAGTTGTTTATTAAAACATGAATGTTTTCCTTCGCGGGTGCGACTTCCATTTTATTTACAATCCGTTGCTTTTCTAAATAGCTATTTGCATCAATAAGATGCCCACCTAATGATCCACCTTTCTCGCCTAATGCAATAATTATTCTTGCACTATCCGCAAAAACATCACTATGATCAACAACTACTACAGTGTGTTTTTCAGATAAAGCTGTAATACAATTATAGACGGAAGCTTTTTCTCTGCCAGACAATCCGGCTAATGGCTCATCCAAAACCAACAGTAAATTAGATAATTGCGTATTTAGCACTTGAACCATTCTTAATCGTTGAAGCTCGCCCCCCGAAAGAGTAGGAATTGATCTATGAAAGCACAAATGCCCTAAATTTAGTTCAACAGCTTTTTGGACAAACTTATTTATATTATTTAATGCAAATGTTAAGTTGCTATCTACTATTGTGGATATCATTCTTTTGATGTGGTGTTGAAGTTGCACAAATGGCATCATCATAAAGTCGCCAATAGATACGCCAAGAAGTTTGTATTGATCATATTGAGATGAGTATTTTTTTCCGTGACAATATTCACATGTGATATCCGAAAAATATTGCGGAGAAGGTATAAATTTTGCCATCATGGGTTTTTCGGTCATAATCCCAAAGTACCGAGTGCTTCTTCTTGAAAATCCGGAACTCTTTTTATACCGAACAGAATATTTTTTTTCGCTTTCACCATAGAGAATACAATGCTTTTCGTCAGCTGAAAGTTGGCGGAAGGTTTTCTTGCTATCTATTCCATTATCCTCGCAAAACTGTTGGATTATTTGAGCATAGAAGTCCTTGTAACGGCTCCAACACCGAATAGGGTTTTTGCATAATGGCACATCATAATTAATAACTCTGTTTGGATCAAGTACTTTTACAGTGCCTATGCCATGACAATTTTCGCAAAGATTCTCCTCTTTGTTAAGCACGAAAAAATCTTCAGGTAAGCCTAAAACAGCAGAATAAATCAAGATAATACTTCTATTGATTCCAAAATAAGTCCCAATTGTTGAACGTATATTATTATTAAAATTTGATTGTTTAATAGGAACCGCTGGCACCATATTTTTATGCCCTTTTATACGATAGGTAGGCTCAGAAACATCGTCTGCAAACATGGACATAAATTCGTGCTGCCCTATTTGGGCAATTGTGTCGTAAGCCAGAGAGGATTTTCCACTGCCTGAGGGGCCAACAATAAGATTTATCCCATTGCACGCAAGTTGAATGTCAATATTCTTTAAATTATTTGTTTCAATACCCCAGATACTGATTAAATTATTCATGCTCAACCCCCTCAACATTTAGAAGTGTATATACAGTTTACTCATGTCCAATTAAAAAACAAGTGGTGGCTGCCTTCTAAAAGTGCAGCCACCACTAAAGCGGCTTTCGCCGACAAAAAGTATCCAATTGACGTATCAGTCGCTTGTTTGCTCGCTTACAATAATGCGGTACAAATCTCTAATAAAAAACTCCAAGGTCTTTTTGGAATGGACACAAAATCTTTCATCAATAGAATGAATCGTATTCCCAGGTTTAAGGTGCATTGCATTAATAGGACAGCCTCCACCGCAGATGCCTAAAGCCGGACATTCCATACACTCTTCGTGATTAATAGGAGTTAATTGAGACCACTCAATAAAATTTTTGTCCTTTACAGCAACAAAGTCGTCATCATCAATATGTGCCACAAAGTATTGCTTGTTGTGAAGACATCCATGGCATATTCCTACTTGACCATTTGGAGCAATCACAATCTGCCCACCAGTAGTTGCAGCGCAATCAGAAAAATAGACTTGAGCCTTAGAAAAAGATTTTAACTTGCGCATCATACGATCTTCATATATTCCGCGCTCTCGCAGTTCAATAAACTCATCAATGATAAACTGAGCTGCGGCCTCATTATAGCTTTGGGGAAGGACAAAGGTATCGCTCGACATCATAATGTTAAACCCAAAGGCTTTAACACCATAAGTGTCAACCAATTTCAAAATATCCTTCGTGTTTTTAATGGTTTCTTCGCTCAAAGTGACGGAGAGAGAGACATCAACTCCCATTGCTTTGCACATATCAAGCTTCTCTAGAATCCGAGAGAAAACAGGTTTCCCTGCAACATCTACCCGCATACTATTTGCTTCTTCTGTAAAACCATCAATAGAAATTGCGATTGCAACACCAAGCTCATGAAGTCTGCGAACCTTCTCTTCATTAAGAAGCAAGCCATTTGTTACCATCGACATTTCAATATTTCGAATACACTGTTCTTTCTCACGAAGCTCGTTGATTCTCGTAGCAGCATACTCCAATATCTCAAAATTAACCATGGGTTCTCCACCATAGAAAATTAAAACCGGTTTATTCTCTTCCACATCTAAACCGGATGCTTTAATTTGGCGGATAAAAAAGTTGATGGCTTTATCTGCGGTTTCGGCAGACATATTTTCCATTAAAAAATTACTTCGTTTGGCGCAATCATTATTTCCAAGAAAGCAATATTTGCAAGCCAAATTGCACTGCTCGCTCAAGATCATATAGCATACATTAACAGCAGGAGATGGAATTTTGGATCTCACAAATTGCAGAACCCTATCATCCTCATTCTCATCTCGAGTAAGTATCTTGAACTTAGCGAGTTCTTGAACTTCTGTGTAGATTCTTTCCGGAGCATTTTCTATTTTGTCACAAAAAGGGCTTGCAAGCCATGCCTGCAAGCCCTCAAATGCGTCTTTAGATAAATACACCGGTTTCATTCTCAATGAATGGTAGAGTGCAACTGCATCTCCCAAATCATAGGAATGGGTAAACCGAGATATATTTACCATTCGATTTCCCCCGTTTCAGGAACCGCACGGCAAGAGCATGCACAAGTGCAGGAATTACAGGCCACGCAAGCACAGCGGGCCATTACAACAGCCTCGTTGCAAATCATACCAAAGAGCTGCATATACTGAGCATTATTAGCACTCATCTCAAATTACCTCCCATTCAAAATCAGAAACACAACCACCAGAGCAAGAACACCGACAGTTGCACATACAACCAGTGCACTGACCAATGCAAGAAGCAGCGTACGAAAGTGCCTCCTTGCCGATGTTACCCAGCAGAGCTTCGTATGCGTCAGAACCAATACGAATCATAAGATTCCCTCCTTCCTCATCTATTTTCTCTTTCCTAATAATATAGCACTTTTTGTCAATTGTCAAGATACAAGGAATACGGGTTTTACAAGCCTTGAAACACACTATATATAGTATAAAAAGCGATATCAACAGCAATATATAGAAGCACGTTGCTGGGAACAAACGTAAAAAATCCAGAAAACCCTTTTGTTTCGGGCATTTTGGCCTTTATCGTATCTTTGGTATAAATTCTTTTTTAAGAGTTATCTCCTGTTTATCGCAGCAACTATATCGAGGCAATGCACGAACCATTATCGGTCTCGCTCTTTATCTTTTTTATTATGCCATATCTGCTGCTCCTTCTGCGCCTGACGCACCATTCGCCGCACAGCCTGCCGCTCCATATCTTCATGTAGCATCCGGGAAACCGCCTTTTTGCTGTCAAACAGCAGCAGAGGGTTGTACTTCTCGCCGTAAACTTGCTGTGCCCGATTCTCCGCTTCCTGTTCCTTGTTGGGACGAATGGCCTGTCTTGCTTCATAGAGCTGCACCAGGTCAAAGCCCTGTGCCTGCTCCCGAAGCCCGGCATACTCAGTCAGGGCAGCGTCCAGCTCGGCAGAATGCTTCTGTTCCTGTTCTTCCAGCCGTTTCAGGCTCTGCTCCATGGCGGCAATGTCTTTAGGAAATTTATCGGCGGCATCTTCCTCGGTATATGCCAGCGATGCCAAAAGCATATTTTTCTCCGAACGCAGTTCCTCCAAATCCTCTGTCAGAACCGCTATCTTAGCCGCCAGCTCCCGGTGTCGAAATACATGGACAGCAGAGAGCGCCTTTTTCTCGGTAAGCAGGCTGCGGCGCTCTTTTGTCTTATCCCGAATGTCCTTTGCCAGCTGGTTGTACTGTGTGAGGGCAGGGCGCAGGGTATTCAGTGAAGTGTTCAGACGCTCCTTGCCTTTGCGGAGATACCCCAGCTGATAGCAGAATAGCAACAGATTTTTTCGCAGATTTTCCATGGCCTCGGCAAGCGCCGGTAGGGTGCTTTTAACTGCCTGCGCCAGCTTTTTGACCTGTCCTCTCAGTTCCCGGAGCAGGGCATTGTCGGCCTTGATCTGCCGGTTCAGTTCGCACCGGTCAGAGATAATGCCCTTTTTCTCCATGGATCTGGCGACCACACCCTCATGGACCGTAGGCCGCTCCAACAGGCCACGCTCAGCATGGCTGCGGTGGTCGATGCGTTCTTCGTGCCCGGTGCGCTCTAGATGGCGGTTTGCCACATCCGCCCATGCAGCCCGCCACAGGACAAGCTGCTCGTCGCTGTTCCATCGTTCCGTGATGGGGTTCTGTCTGCCAAATTTGGTGCTTTTAGGGTACTTGGACACCCGTTCATAGCCCTGCGCCTGCGCTGCGGACGGGGTCATATACACCTTCTTTTTGCCCACCTTGTACTGATACTGCTTCTCCCAGCCATCGCCCTGTGCCTGTTTGAACTCAGCAGCGGTGAAGCCCCGTTCCTCGCCGTCTTTGACGCAGAGATATTCTTTCTCGGTCTTGTACTGCCATTTCCCCTTTTCATCCAGTGGGCGCACCGTCAGCAGAATATGGGCATGGGGATTGTGTCCGGGAGGATATGGGTCATGGATGGCAGCATCGGCGCACATTCCGTCTGCCACAAATTGCTCCTTGATGAAATCTTGCAGGAGCTGGATTTGTTCCTCCCGGCTCAGTTCTATGGGCAGCGCCGCCACAAATTCACGGGCAAGGCGGCTGTCCTTTGCGGTTTCGGTTTCCTCCACAGCATTCCACAGGGTTTCTCGATCTTGCCACTCTGCGGGGGCCGTGGCTGGCAGAAAAACCTGCCGCCATCCAAGTCCCTGTTTGCGGGTGTAGTCGTGCTGCACTCCGTCATACTCGTTGAGCATCCGGGAACAGCTCAGATAGGCCGCAGCAGCCACGGCGGAGCGTCCGGCTCCACGGCTGACCATCTTGGCCTCCAAATGATAAATCGCCATAAATCACCTTGTCCTTTCTGAAAGGGGTGCCCCAAAACAGGGCACCCTTGTTTTCGCTCAGTACGTCGTGAAATGCGACACACCACCAGCAGGGGCGGAACGATTCGTTCCACCCCTGTATCTGTGTCAAGCTGCCGGTGGCAGGTTGACGCAGGCAGGCGGCGGGATGGGGTGGCAATATACCACCCCATGAACAGGGGCTTCCAAAACGGAAAACCCTGCGCCGGCTGCGTGGACATGGCTGGCAGTTTGGCAGAAATGCAGCCTTGTCCAGCGGCTCCCGCAGGAGCTGCAATCCCCCTCGGAGAGCGCACGTGCCCGACCAACGGGAGGGCTACCACCGCCTGCTTTAGCAGGTGGTGAGTAAGTGCGCCCTTCGGGATAAAAAAGAGGAAGGCCCCCGGTTTCCCGGAGACCTCCCAGCCGTTTTCAATCGTATCCTGCCAGCTTTCGCCGCAGGTATTCTTCCAGATTGTCAAGCCCTACCGCCTGTACTTCCGGCAGCACTTTTTCCAGCACTGCGCCCTCCTGAATGAGCCGCCTTGTCCGGGCTTTTCGCTCCTTCACCCGATCCCGTGCCTGGGCTTCCTCCAAGCGGTGCTTTGCCTGCAACAGTTTCTTTTCTTCACTTGTCATAGATTTACCTCCGTTTCTGCCAGATCAGGTCATAGCCCAGCACATCAGCCAGCTCCACGACCTCCTTGTAGCGGATAGATTCCCGCTGGAGCTTGGCCGATAGGTTGGAAACGCTGTCCGACCAGCCGTATTCCTCATGGAGCCGGTCAACTACCTCCTGCATGGTGTATCCCGCCCGGACGATCTGTGCCTTAATCTCGTTGCGTACCGTCATCATAAAAAATCCTCCTAAATTTACTTGATAAAAAAGCGAAGCCGGTATGCCCTCTGGCATAACCGCTTCGCTGTGTCGTGAAAAATTCTCTCGTCAACAAATCCGTCCAGAATTGCCGGTGTGATGTCCTGTCCACAGGTCGCACCTTCCGACTTTTCTGTTTCGTGTGATTTGGCTTGAAACCGTGCAATTTCCCATGGTTCCATGCACCCGGTTCACCGGGGCGAGAAGCACTGTTCCGCAAAATGATTTCTTCCAACCGTCAAATACTTTTCGATTCCCACTTGCCTTGATTTAGCATGGGGATTTGATCGGTGATTCTGACTGGTATAGCCGTCGAATTGCTATAAAAGGGAGAACAACGGTCAATCAAAGCGTACGTACGTACGTACAGCGTCCTCACAAACTCCACATCCTTCGCTTCCGGCTAAAGCCGAAAGCTCACTCGTTCCGCTGCTCGTCCTTTCCCCAACGGAACCGCTTTACAGGGTTCCGCTGGGGGACCCAGTATTAACGCCGCCATTCCTCCGGCACATCTTCCGGTACGTACGTACGCATCGAATCACCGGAAAACACTGATATATGATTTCTCACTAATACCTCAATTCCCAGAAATCCACGCACCCGCCGTCCGGCTGCGTTGGTCACATTGTTGCAGTATTCCAGATTGTAGCGGCTCTGGCAGGCGATCAGGGCTTCGCTGAAGCTGCGTGGCTTCAGGGCAGGCAGGTTGTTTTCGGTGCAGTAAATCTGATATGCTTCATACAACTCTTTGGAGCTGGCGGACAGATCGGCTTTCAGGTGAACATACCCGTCAGAATCCAGAAAATCATAGACATTGTTGTTGTCCCGTTTGACTGCTTCCCGGTTTTCTCTGGTGCGGTCACTTTCGGTGAACTTGAAGTTGTTTGCGGCCAGCCGCTGCAATCCCTCAAAAGCCCAGAGCAGGATGCCCTCCACCTCGGCTTTCATCTTCTCGGCAAGGTCGGGATCATCCATACGGCCAGCAGGCTTTTCTTTTGTAGTCAACACCAGCTGGCGGCGGTAAAATCCGTCGCTCCGGTCAAACAGCGCCTGCAAATCTCCGTTGGAGAAGGCCAGCAGCCGGGCGCACATCCATCCCTGATAGCTCTGCTTGCCCTTGCGCTCCAAATCCATCTTGCCCTGGGCGGTCACGATGGACTTTACATAGTTGGTTTGTCGCAAGGCTTCCATTCGCATATCGTCATCCACGCACAGGAGGATATGCTCCAAATCGGCACGAGCAAACCGGTTCTCCGATATTTTCCCGATGCTGCCGTCCTTCATGTTGGAACCGAACAAAGTTCCCAGCACAGCGCCGATCTGTGACTTGCCTTCGCCGCCGCTGCCCTTAATGACCATCATCCGCTGCCCCTTGTTGCTGGGAATCAGGCAATAGCCGATATATTCCTGCAAGGTGGGGATGTCCTCCGGGTAGAGCAGGCCATCCAGAAATTGCAGCCAGAGAACAGGTTTCGGGGCATTGGAGTTGTAGGCCACGTGGAAACGATTGCGGACAATTTTTGGCTTTCCCTCCACAAAGGTCCCGTCCAGAAAGAGTGTCCCGTTGGAAAGATGAATCCGGTCCGGCTCCGGGGGAAAATCCTCCACCAGCGCCGCCAGTTTCATCAGCTCCACAATGTTGCTGATTTTGCGGGGAATGTTGCTGACCGCACAGCATTTCAGCTCCTCAAAAATTTCTCCTCGCAGGGGTAGTTCGTCTGTCACACGGCCTTCGGGCGTGAAAAAAGCCCCGTTTGTGAAGATAATCTTGTGCGTCTGCAAGAACTCCTCACAAAACAGGGCTTCGTTGATGCTTTTGCCATCGAACCAGACGGGCATCCCGTCAAGCTGCGTTTTGTTTTTCATAGGCACCGTCCTCCTTTTTCAGTCTGTCCAGCCGTTCCTCCAAACCGGCAATCATGCCATCCTTGTTCAGCATTTCAACGATTTTCACCCGCTGTTCCAACTCGGCGGCAATGAGCAAATCCGCCAGATACTCCACATAGTCCAACATCTGACAGGCTTCCACAAACCGGTCATCCAAAGTATCTGCCGGTGTCTCGGGTGCGTACTGCACCTTCCAGCTTTCCAGAAGATGCAGATAATCATACAGCACCCGCAGGCAATGTACTTCCTCCTGCCGGTATGCTTTCAGCAGAGGACGCTCCGGTTTTGGTAAGGCGATTGCCGCCGGGGGCTTGTCCGGGTCAATCCCGAAATCCTGTGCCAGTTTCTGCGCTGCTTCGTAACTGTTCAGGCCAAACAGCCTTGCCACAAGGTCGATCACATCGCCGGTGGCTCCGCAGCCGAAGCAGTAAAAATACCGTTTGTTCAGCTTCATGCTGGGGTGTCGGTCCTCATGGAACGGGCAGTGACACATCCCGTTTCGGTTGACTTGCAGCTCATAGTGTTCCGCTGCATCCGGCACACAAATATTCTGTTTTACCAGTTCAAAGAGTGTCATGAAAATCCCTCCGTTTCAGGGCATAAAAAAGCGGCCTGCCCAGTTTGTTGGGGCAGGCCGCAGTCTTTATGCAGTTTGTGATGTTTCCATTTCCTTGGCTTTCCGCTTTTCCTGCCGGTAGAATTTCTCCCGGCAGGCGGGTTTGCAAAATTTAGCGTTGGGGCGGACAGACTGGAACGGCTCTCCGCAGCACTGGCATACCAGCTGGTACGGTTCACCCGGAACGATGAGCCCCTCGGCAATCTTCTGTTTGCGCTCCTTCTGGCGCAGATACTTTTCATGGTCACGGATGCGCTTCTGGCGGCGCTTTTCCTCCGCAGCCAGTTCTTCCTCGGTGGGTTCGGGCATGGGCACTTCAAACTTCCCGATAAAGTTCAGATAAATCTCGATTTCCTGCACCCGTTCCCCGGTGCTTCTATCCGGGGCATGGACCAGAATTTTCTCCACAAATTCATGGAGCATGGGGGCGGTCAGCTCGGTGAAATCCGTATATTTCTGTGCCAGCGCCAGAAAGTGGCTGGCACGGTCCGTGTCCTCATGAAATTGGTCCAGCTGCGCCTGCTCGGAGACAAGCAGCTGTTCCAGTTCGGCCTGTTCCTTCTCATATTCGGCACAAAGCAGCTCGAACCGTTTTTCCTCCAATTTACCCATGGCATAGGTTTCGTACAGCTTTTTAATCAGCACATCCAGCTCGGCGCTGCGTTTGCGCTCTTTGGCAACCTTGCGTTTCAGCTCCTTGGCCGCTTCCTGCTGGCGAACCTGTGAAATGCTGCAAACCTTCTGAATAAATTCCTCCTTGTTCTGAATGGCATAGCTGGCGGTAGTGCGGATGGTTTCCAGAATCAGAGCATTCAGAGCCTTAGTGCTGACCGTGTGAGAAGAACACATCTGCGTTTCTCGCTCAAAGGTCAGGGTGTAGGTGGAGCAGCTGTAAAAATCCACGGAATATTCTCGCCCGGCCTTTTTGCGCTTGCCCCGGTGGTTATACATCTTGGCTCCGCAGTCGGCACAGAACACAAGGCCGGTCAGGGGATTGGCGACGCCGGTGGTATCTGTCCGGCGCACCGTCCGCTTCACCTGCTGAGCCAGCTGCCAGGTTTCCGGGTCAACAATGGCCTCGTGGGTGTTCTCAAAAATCAGCCAGTCGGACGGGTCATTTTTTACCCGCTTATCCCGGTAGGACTTTTTGGAGGAACGGAAATTGACGGTGTGCCCCATATACTCCGGCTTGGTCAGCATAGAACTGACCGTGAAGCCGTACCAGTCATAGGGGCGGCTGGTGTCCACGGTGTTCTTCCGGCTGCCTCTGCCGTTGCGGGCCAGATAATAGGCGGGGCACTCCACCTTTTCCTGTGTGAGTATCTTGGCGATCTCATGGGGGCCGTGCCCCTCCACCGCAAGCCGGAAGAGCCGCCGCACCACGGCGGCGGCTTCCTCGTCCACCAGCCAGTGATCCTTGTCCTCCGGGTCTTTTTTGTAGCCATAGATGGCGTTGTTGGTGGTGGGCTTGCCCGCCTTGCCTTTGACACGGTATGCTGCTGAAACCTTTTTGGACTGGTCACGCAGATACCATTCGTTCATGATATTGAGAAAGGGCGCAAACTCGCCGCTGTCCTGTTCCTCGCTGTCGATGTTATTGGCGACAGCAACAAAATGAACCCCATTCTGCCGGAACATTACCTCGGTGTAAAAGCCGGTTTGCAGGTAGTTTCTGCCGATCCGACTTAGGTCCTTACACAGCAGATGGGCCACCTTTCCCGCCTCGATGTCCGCCACAAGGCGCTTCCATGCGGGACGGTCAAAGTTGCCGCCGGACCACCCATCGTCTGTGTAGTGGACGATATTGGTGTAGCCCCGCTGTGCTGCATAACTTTCGAGATAACGTTTCTGGTTCAGAATGGAGTTCGAGTCACCAGTGAGGTCATCGTCACGGGACAGGCGCTCATAGAGCGCAGTGATTTTTTCTTCCGTCTGTCTGTTTGCCATATTAGGCGCTCCTTTCAGACGGACGGCTCATTTGTGGCAGTTCCATTATACCACATTCCGGCTGGTTTGCCAGCCCGTCGTTGCGGATCAGCCGCAAAATTTTATCCTCCATCGTTTCCTCGGCGGTTTCACTGAGGTAGACACGAACTTTATAGGTGGTGTTGCCAATGTGCCGGGTCAGAAACACGGCGTTTTTATCTGCCATAGAACCTCTCTTTCTTGCGCTTTCGGCGCATCCGGTGTATACTGTTGTTATAGTTCCGTTGTTTGTAACCTGCGATTGTGTTACTTCTTTTTTGTGTCAAGCCTGAACATGGCGAAAGCCCCCTTTCTCCTGCGTGAAAAAGCAAATGCAACCCAAGTAACTTGTTTTTAGATTACTCTTTCACTAATAGGAGAAATCCAGGGTGTAAAACGGAACCATTTTTGAAAAACCGCAAAATATTTTTTGAAAAGAGGTGGGGTCATGGCGTATCTGTCTGATGATGAGCTTCTGGATACCGAGGGTGGCTTCACCGGATGGGACGATGGGACAGGCGCTGGGGCGGAGGAAACGCTGGAACAGGCGCTTGCGGAAGAACGTCTGGCTGAGCTGGAAAGCGAGCTGGAGCAGGACGAGCATCCCGTCGATTATGATGCCGAACTGGAAACCGAGGAAGAAGAAGCCGCCCCGGTCAGCGAAAAGCGGCTGAAACGAGAGATTCGAGCGGAAGCTGTGCGGCGGCTGGAGGAAGCGGCCCGCACCGAAAAGGACTTCCAGGTTGTCGTAGGGGAATGGGACAAGCTGGATCGGAACCGGGAGCGCAGGGAGCGGGACCACGAAAATCTCCGTGGGGATGTGCCTCTGGAATATCAGGCAGTGCCTGAGCCGAAGCTCATTCCCCGCTGGATGAACAACTCCACATACCGGCAGCTGATGGCCGGGAACTTTCTGGACATCCTGTTTGACTGCCCCTATGAAATGCACAACCTGACCGCTGATCCCTTTATTTCCCGCATGGTGGAGAAACTGAGCGAGGAACACAAGGAAGTTTTGTATTTTCTCTCTTTGCGGCTGTACAGCACCACCCGGCTTGCCGCTGTGCGTGGGCAGTCTGACCGCAATATCCGCAAGCTGCGAAAGACCATCCACAAGAAATTGCAGCGCCGGATGTATGACCATCTGTGCAGCAAGCAGGAGCATGGCGGCAGCCTGACCTTGCGGGAACGCCAATTTTTGGAGGAATACTCGAAAATCGCAAGAAAACAGGGCAAGGACGCCGTGATCCGGCGGGAAAACAAGACCAAACGCAGAAAAAAGAAAAACCGCCCCTGATAATTGGGACGATTAAGGAGAAAGGGCGTGTATGATGAAAAATTTATTTGAACAGTCCCGTTCCCATTGGGTGCGGTACGATCACTATGAGCTGAAAACAGCGGAAAATGGCAAGCGGTACATCACCCCCGGCAAGAGTGCAAAGCCGGATGTCTACAATCCGCTGAAAGAGGTCCCCAACATTGTGCTGGATGCCCTGAATGTAGGGATGCTGATGATGGGACGCAAGCCGGAAGCAGAAGTGGAAAAGGCGATAATGGAGTTTATCACCCGGTACGGCCTGCTGGGGCTGATGACCGCCCTGCCCACCACGCCGTCCTTTATGGACTATGAGGCGGTGTACCTGCCGAAAAACCACTTCATCAAGGAAGAATCCATGGCGACAGACAAATACCTGTCCCTGTTTTATCCTTTTGACCAGCTGGACTTGGTGAAGAAAGGCATAGAATCCACGTGGAATGTGTCCGGTGACCGGACGATGATTGCCCTGACCATGACCTTCATGGACGAGCCGATGGCGAAAAACATGAGCTTCCAGCGGGAATATGCGGAACCCTACGAGTGGGTTGCTCAACAGTTCAAGGACTGGGCCTTTACGCTAACCACGGCCTTTTTCTACTACAATGACTATGATTTCATGGGCGAGGACGAACGGGGGCTGCACCGCAAGGCTATGGCCGCATTTGGCGGGATTGCCCCCACCTACCACATTGAGCTGCTGGATAAGCCTACCATTTACTGGGATTTCCATTCCCTGCTGCTGGGTATCCAGATGATGTTCAGCTTCATGCTGGTGGACGGGGATCAGCCCCTGCGCCTGTGCAAGCACTGCCAGAAGGTGTTTCTGGGCAGCAGGTCCAACGCCGCCTTTTGCAGCCCACGGTGTAAAAATCAGTACAATGTCTACAAGAGCCGGGGAAAGAACCGGACGGATGGAGGTGACCAGGAATGAGCGAGGAACAGGGGCTGACCCCGTATGAAACCAGAGAAATCCTCTTTTACAAGACCGAAAACGGAGAAGTGCGGGTGGAAATCCTGCTCTTTCAGGAAAACCTCTGGCTGACACAGGCAAAAATGGCAGAGCTGTTCGAGGTACAGAAAGCAGCCATTTCCAAGCATCTGAAAAACATTTTTGAATCCGGCGAACTGAACGAGGATTCAGTTGTTTCCAAAATGGAAACAACTGCGGCGGACGGGAAACGGTATCAGACCAACTATTACAATCTGGACGCCATTATCGCTGTGGGGTATCGTGTGAACTCCAAAAAGGCGACCATGTTCCGCATTTGGGCGAACCGGGTGTTGAAAGAGTTCATCATCAAAGGTTATGTGATGGATGACGCACGGCTGCGGGAGCCGGAGAACTTTTTCGGCAAGGATTATTTCGAGGAACAACTGGAGCGTATCCGGGACATCCGGGCCAGCGAGAGAAGGTTCTACCAGAAAATCACGGACATCTATTCCCAGTGCAGCGCCGACTACGATGTGGAAAGCCCCATCACAAAGGAGTTTTTCGCCACGGTGCAGAACAAGCTCCACTATGCGGTCACCCATCATACCGCCGCCGAGATCGTATATGGCCGTGCCGACAGTACCAAGCCCAACATGGGGCTGACCACATGGAAAAACGCCCCCAAAGGCCGCATCCGCAAATCGGATGTCACCGTCGCTAAAAACTATCTGAACGAAACGGAAATGCGTAACCTGAACGAGATTGTCACCATGTACCTGGACTATGCGGAACGGCAGGCCCGCCGGGGAAATGTCATGTATATGGCCGATTGGGTCAAGCGGCTTGACGCATTTTTACAGTTCAACGAGGAAGATATTCTGCATGATAAAGGCAAGGTGACCGCCGCCATTGCCAAAGCCTTTGCTGA
This sequence comes from Allofournierella massiliensis, assembly GCF_964241245.1. Taxonomy (NCBI): domain Bacteria; kingdom Bacillati; phylum Bacillota; class Clostridia; order Eubacteriales; family Oscillospiraceae; genus Allofournierella; species Allofournierella massiliensis. The sequence goes on along the minus strand of NZ_CAXSWZ010000001.1, from coordinate 16,984 downwards.
AAAAGAGTTTGAAAAGTTCCGAGTTTTGCAGGATCGAACCTATCAGAGCGACTTTGACCGGCTGGTTGCGGAAACTTCGGATGATCTGACAGAATAACCATATACACAGAAAGCCCACGCCACCGGTTCTCTTTCCGGCTGCGTGGGCTTTTTCGGCAATCGCTTATTTCTTGTTTTGCAGCTGTTCATGGGCTTCCTGCTGGACGATCAGCCCCGCCGAAAAGCCATACTTGAAATGGCTCTCACTTTCCTCGCACTGAGCGATAGCGTTCTGCGCCCGGAGTTCTTCCACCAGAGCATAGTCCTCTTTGCTGAGCCGCTGGGATAACTGCTCCATCAACGCCGCACAGGTTTGGACTGCCTTGCGGTATTCCGGGGACGTGGGAACAACGGTTTCACAGGGATAAAACTCCCCGTTATACATGGCTTCCAAAATCATTGCGTTCCCTCCCTCAACAGTAGACCAGCTCAGCCAGGACGATTTCCTCGGCCCTGTTGTGGATGGAGTTCATGGAGCGCACCCATGCTATCTGGTCGGCAGTTTTCAGGGTTTCCGTGACACCCTCTTGCTGCATCATGGCTTTTTCAATGATTTCCAGTCGCTCCCGACAGGCGATGTCGATTTCCTCCAAGTGGGAAAACAACTTTTCAGTGACAATGAGATCGGTATACAGAATGGGCCGGTGTTCTTTTAAGTAGGCACGGCGCAACCGGCCATATTTCCCGATATGGTACTCTTTGGTATCCGATAACACAAGGTCAGGAATGAGATAGTCGCCGCATTTGGTGTAAGTCAGTTCCATACAAGGCTCCTTTCGTGGGAATGTGGTTGACAGTTACGGTAGGTTTGAGGGCATCCCTCCTTTATCATAACTGTCTTTTCATTCGCCACAAATGAGCCGCCAGTCATGATGTAATGTTTTTTGGTGTAATCCACCCTCTATACATTACATCATGGTTCTGTATGCTGTTGCTCTCGCCGCCGTCCCTGTCCTCGTCCCCTACGGAAAGACGGGAGTAAAGGGCTGTGATTTTGTTGTAATCATTCATGTGCATATCCTCCTGTGCGTCCATGTAGAGTTCCTTTACACTTAAGATTATGCACTCCAACGGGCCGAACCATACTCCACGTTGTGGCGGTACTTCTTGGCGTTCTTGCCTTTCAGATACACCGCCAGCCGCAAGCCAGCGCCGCAGCAAAGCCCCACCAGCAAATCCAGTGGGTGCAGGCTGGGCCACCAGCTCCCCAGCGCCACCGGCAGGGTGGAGAAGAACGAGAGCATCTTGGCAGAATCGTCCGCCCCGGTCGCCAGCCGCCAGGCTTCCCCCAGGTTGGTGGCAAACAGGCCCAGCAGGAAATAGGGCAGGTTCAGCAGCACCAGCTTTTTCACATTCAGCTGCTTCATCGTTCCAGCTCCTTCCGGCGGCTGCGGTCCACCACGGTATTTTTGAGCAGCTCCTTGAACTGGGCCAGCTTCGCCAGCACGGAGGGGCGCTCGGTTTTCTCCGCCTTTTTGACTTTTTTGTCGGTGTACTCGGTAAAAGCAGCGGTCAGGGCGTCGGCGTCACGGGCTTTGAAGAAGATCAGGTACTTGGGCGGCGAAGTGCTGCGGTCCTTTTTCACCGCATAGTCCACGCCGTACTTGCGGGCGATCCGCTCGAAGTCCCGGATGGACGGGTCGTTGATCTCGATGTTGGAAACGCCCTGGTTCTGCCCAATGAGCTGCTTCACCGTCTGTTTGCCCTTGGGGGTGACGGGGGAATCCCGGCCGCGCTGCTTGTTCAGCTTTTTCTCCCTGCGGTGGGCCATGTACTTGGATATGGCGGCCTTGAACAGCCGCCCGGTGAACTTGGTGCCGCTGACGATCAGCGTCAAGGTTCTGTTTTCTACTTCCTCCTGCATAGGTCATCCCTCCCTTCGTCGGTTATGCAGAAAGCAGTCTTGGGTACTAAGGCGGGACCACCAGCCGCCGTAACAGGTGGCGGCCCGTCATACCGTCACCAGGATCAGCGACCGCAGTTCCGCAAAGTGCAGCTTGCCCTTGGGCGTCACCAGCGTGTAGGAGCCGGTGTGGCCGTTGCGGCAAAAATCCTTCACGCAGAACAGCCCCTCGTTGGCGCTCTTGGCGTAGGGCAGCACGCAGCCAGAGGGGGCGCGGTAAACGTACCGGCGTTCCAGCAGGAAACGGACGAACCGCCGCTCCGGCACCTCCAGCTCCTTGGCGGTGGTGCGCAGGTTGGTACTGTGGCGCAGGTCGATAAACAGGTCGTAGTAGACGGCTTTACCTTGCAGCCGGGCGTTGTCCGCTTGCAGCGCCGCGTTCTTCTCACGCTCGGCCAGCAGGTCGGAACAGAGCTTCAACAGGGCTTCCGGCGAGGTGGCGACCTCCCACAGCTTTTCTCTGGTGAGGTAGGCCCCGTGCTGGCGGATGCTGGGCAGGACTTCATCGAACACCCAGCGTTCAAACCGCTCCGCCGAGGGCAGCTTGCTGTGGACAATGAGGCGGTAAACGTCGCCTTCGGGGATAAAGAGCATTTCCACCATCTGCACGGCGGGTGTGCCATCCGCCTTTTTCCCGGTCTGGACCCCTATGGAACATTTCGTTCCACAGCGGGTGTGGTCGCGGACGGCCTTACGGGGATTGGCATATCCCAACGCAGTTGCTACATCCGTTCCGCAGAACAGCACCTTGCCGTCCTGCTCAAAAGTGCGGATGCTTCCAAACTCCGGGTTTTTGAAAATTTCCATCTGGTTCATATCGTGCCTCCTTGGGCGGTGCAGCAGAAAAGGCGGCCGCTTACCAGCCGCCTGCGTGCATATCGTGGTTGACCTGGGCCGTGTAGTGGTTGTTCATGGTGGTAGGCGCGTTGAACAGCACGGTCAGCAGGTACTGCTTCATGTTGCGGATTTCGGTGGTGTTGTTGTGCAGACACTCCATGACGAACTCGATGTGGGAGCTGTCCAGCTTCAAGAACCGGGACCGCACCACCTCATGGGGGAAGTCCGCCCCGGCAATGCGGGTGGTCTTGCGTCTGGCGCAGACCGTCTCCACGATCAGCTCCACGATCTCGTCCAGGTCCTCCCGATAGGTGGAAAACTCCCGGCACAGGTGGTCGTACTCGATGTTCTCCAACACCAAATCCCGATAACTCTGCATTTCTTCCACCGACATCGCATCCCGTCCTTTCCGTTCCGGCGGCCTGGCCGCCGCAAATCCCCGGAAGGGAATGGAATCGGTACTTGGTACATCCGTTGTTTGTTTTTGGGTCTTTGATTTCTCTATATTTAATTCTGCGGGCTTTTCCGCATCCGGGTCAGCCAGATACGGGTTTTCCGTATCTGGTGAAGCCGTATCCGGCTGGGGCGTATCCGACGCTTTGGGCTGGGGCTGCTCATAGATGACATACTCGGTGTCGCTGATGCGGCCCTGCCGGTCCCGCATCTGGTGGCGGACGATGTACCCGGCGCTTTCCAGCTCCCGCAGCGCCCCGCCGATGGCGTCCACGCCCTCCTTGCAGATCTTCGCCAGACCGCGTGTGGTGTAGTTCCAGTCCTCTGGCAGAGATAACATCATGGACAAAAGCCCCTTGGATTTCAGAGACAGCGCCTTATCACGCAGGTGGTGGTTGCTCATCACGGTATAATCACGGGTCCGTTCAATACGAAAAACGGCCATTTCATCACTCCTCTCGGCATTTATGGCATGAAAAAAGCCGCAATCTTTCAAAAAGACTGCGGCGGTCAGGTGCGATATTTCCGGCTGCGCCAGGAATAAGGCGGCTTTGGCACAGGGGGCCGGGTAAAAACGTCCTGCTCACTCACAAAGGGCAGGCGTTGCATCACCCGGTCGATCTCAGTGCTTTCCATGTCATGCTGGGATTGGCAGTGTTCGCGGATGGCCTCTTGAATCTCTCTAACGGTACACATAGTTCATTCCTTTCTTGGCAGATGGTGGGTTTACGAGTGACGGCGTTTCTTTTTTGGCTTGAAATCGAGGATATGCCCCTCGACAACGTGGGCATACCGCTTAATTTTGATCTGTTGGCTGTGCTGGGCGTCCAGGGCCTGCCGGTAGCCGTCCTCGGTGAGAAACAGGCGAACCTCATCGCCGGGGTTGCCGTAGGGGGTATGGGGCTTACGAACCGCAAACTCGATCATCCAGCGGGTACTGTCTTGAAAACGCTCCACAGCCAAAATGTTGTGTCCTTTCAGCTCGCGGGCTGAAATATCCCTCATAGGCTCTCCTTTCTCAGCGTTCGTGCTGTTGCTGGCGCTTGCGCTGCCATGCCTCCAATAGCTTGATGATGGTCTCCTGCATCCGCTGGGGCGTATAGCTCCGGGGAAAATATTTGCGCAGGGTGTCGCTGGTGAAGGTGATCTTGTCCAGGTCGCTTTTCTTTTCTTCCCCCATGATGACCCGCATCATGTCGAGGGTCAGGTGCCCCTCCTGGCTGTACTTTTTCAGCCGCTGGGCCTGGGAAAGCGACGGCGTGGCCTGTTCGCTGTCCATCGCGTCCAGCAAATCCACCTGTTCCTCTTTTTTGAGGAAGGACAGCTCGTAGGCCGGGTTGAAGGCGATTTTCTTCTCGTCCACCATGTCCAGCAGTTCGGGAATTAGCTCGGTGAGGCGGATATAACGAAAAATCTGGTTTTTACTCTGGCCGACCTGTTCAGCCAATACCTCGCTCGACTTCTTCCCAAAATCGTTCCCAACTTGGGAACAATTTTCTTTGGACGGTCTGCCAGCTTGTCGCTTCATAGCTTCCAGCTTCATCTTGTAGGCAAAAGCCCTTTCACTGGGGAGCAGGCTTTCCCGCTGCAAATTGCTGTCAACCATGATGATGGTGGCCTGGTCATCGTCCAGGTCGCGGACAATCACCGGCATGGTTTCTTTACCCGCCAGCTCGCTGGCCCGGTGCCGCCGGTGCCCGGCAACCAGCTCATAGCCGCCATTAGGGTCCGGGCGGGCAATGGCCGGGACCAGTACGCCGTACTGCCGGATGCTGTCGGCGGTCTCCATCATGGCCTCATCGTCCTTGACCTTAAAGGGGTGATCCTTGAATGGGTGCAGCTCCGACAAGGGAATTTCCATGACTTTTTCACGCTGGGCGTCGGCGCGGCTTTCCTCGGTGGAAAACAGGTCATCGACCGAGGCCAGCTCTACTTTTTTCGCGCTGCTTTTCAAGTTTCAACACCTCCTTCGTCAGATTTCGGTAGCCTTCGGCCACCTTGCCGCCGGGATCGTGGGCGAAGATGCTCTTGCCCTCGGCGCTGGTCTCCTTGGCCCGGACCGAGTGGGGTATCTCGGTGCCGAACACCTTGATCTTGCTGCCGTAGGTCTCCCGCAGCAGGGCGGCGATCTCTTTCGCAAAATTGGTTCGGCTGTCCACCATCGTCAGCAGGATGCCGTCGATCTGGAGCTTGGGGTTCAGCTGCCGCTTGACCTTGCTGATGGTGGACAGCAGTTGTTCCAGGCCCTTGGCAGGCAGATACTCCGCCTGGACGGGGACTATGATCCTGTTGGCTGCCGCCAGTGCATTGACTGTGAGCATTCCCAGGGAAGGCTGGCAGTCGATGAGGATATGGGAATACTGTCCCTTCACGGTGTCCAGATACTGCCGTAAGACGGTCTCGCGGCTCATGGCGTTTACCAGCGATACCTCCATGCCGGACAGCTGGATGTCAGCAGGTATGAGGTCCACGCCCTCCGGGTGGTGCAGGATGCCCTCGCCGGGTTTGATAGGCTCGTCCATCAGGATGCGGCCCATCGCGTCGGACAGGGTAAAGGGCAGCTTGTCCGGCTGCGGGTTGCCCAGGCTGATGGTAAGGCTGGCCTGGGGATCGGCGTCCACCAGCAGCACCTTCTTCCCGGCCTGGACTAGCCCGATGCCCAAGTTCGCGCAGGTGGTCGTTTTGCCGACGCCGCCCTTCTGGTTGGCGACGGCAATGATTTGTGCGTTCATCGTATTTCACCTCGTTTCTGTTTGTCGTGTTTGGTTCTGGAAATAGAAAAAGCCGCCACTACTTTCTTGAAAAAAAGAGTGACGGCTTTTTCTGATCCCGGAACGTCGGTTCCCGGAAATGCAAAAAGCGCCCAGCAGGAACGCTGAACGCTTTCGCAATAAAATCATATTCATTTGTTCAGATTTGGTCAAACTCTGCCAAACCGATTTTGCATAAAATTTCAGAGGGGCAAAAAAGCAAAAATGACCTCATGGGAGGGTGCAGGGGCAAAAAAGTTGTCCTATAATTTAACCCATTAGCCCTCATTTTAGGGGTGGTTGTCCTTAATTTAACCCATAAAAAATGGTTCAAAACGGGTCAGACTATGCCAAAGCAGGGCAAACAATCTGAAAAGGAAAAACCCCGAAAACCGCATGGTTTCGGGGTTTTTGAGCTGTTTTGAATTGAAATCAGCGCTTGCTGAACTGAGGCGCGCGACGGGCGGCTTTGAGGCCGTATTTCTTGCGTTCCTTCATGCGAGGATCGCGGGTCAGGAAGCCAGCCTTCTTCAGAGCAGGGCGCAGGTTCTCGTCGTACTGCAGCAGGGCGCGAGCCAGGCCGTGACGGATAGCGCCAGCCTGACCGGAAACACCGCCGCCGCCAACGCGGACAACCAGGTCGAACTTGCCCTCAACCTCGGCCACAGCCAGGGGCTGACGAACGATCAGCTTCAGGGTCTCCAGGCCGAAGTAATCATCGATATCGCGGCCGTTGATGGTGATCTTGCCGGTACCGTTGTAAACGCGAACACGGGCAACGGAATTCTTACGACGACCGGTGCCGTAGAAGTAAGGTTTAGTCTCGTACATACTCTATTGCCTCCTATTAAAACTCGTAAACTTCGGGCTTCTGGGCAGCCTGCTCGTGCTGAGCGCCCTTGTAGCAGCGCAGACGGGTCATGGCCTTGGCGCCCAGGGTGTTGGAGGGGATCATGCCCTTAATGGCAACGTACATAGCCTTGTCGGAATTCTCCGCCATCAGGGTCTTGTACTGGATCTCCTTCAGGCCGCCGATCCAGCCGGAGTGAGTACGGTAGTACTTCTTCTCCAGCTTCTTGCCGGTCAGAACAGCCTGATCGCAGTTGATCACGATCACGTGATCACCGCAGTCCACGTTGGGGGTAAAGGTAACCTTGTTCTTGCCACGCAGCAGAACAGCAGCCTGGGCAGCAACGCGGCCGAGGGGCTTGCCCGCGGCGTCGATCACATACCACTTGCGCTCGATCTGGGCGGGTTTAGCGAGAGTAGTGCTCATGTCGATTTTCCTCCTGAATTTGTTTTGAACAGTCGCGCCGGTGGGCGCGGGAAACATTCCATTGAAAGCGCACTTTGACGCAAGAGTGATTATAGCCTACTTTGCCCGCCGCGTCAAGCACTTTTTTCGATATTTTTAATTTAATCTGGCCAAACTCTTTTATTCTCTCTCTTACTCTTGTTTTCTCTTGTTTTCTCGCTTTCGATTTTTTCAAAAAGTTTCTCATGTGTTTGTGCACCCTGTATATTACCAACGAAAAATCACCCGAAACGCTTGTCTTGCAAATCAGGCGGATACTGCGTACAAAATGGCGTAAATATGATATAATATAAGCAACTGTGCATACACAGCTTTATATTACTATATATAAGTAGCGAAAGGTGGTACTGCCATGCAGCGGCTGGAAGGCCTGATGCGCAAAGCCATTCAAGAATATAAAATGATCGAACCCGGCGACCGGATCTGTGTGGGCGTTTCCGGCGGAAAGGACAGTGTGGCGTTGACCGTAGGTCTCGCCCATCTGCGCCGCTATCTGAACATCCCCTTTGAGGTGGTTGCGGTAAGCCTGGACCCCCAGTTTGGCGGCAAGGCCACCGATTACGCCCCACTGGAGGAACTTTTCGCAAAGCTGGAGGTGCCCTTTGAAATCCGCCGGTCCAACATTGGAGCGGTGGTATTCGACGTGCGCAAGGAACCCAATCCCTGCGCCCTCTGCGCCAAGATGCGCCGGGGCCTTCTGCACGACACCGCCAAGGAGCTGGGCTGCAACAAGGTTGCGCTGGGCCATCATCTGGACGATGCCATTGAGACCTTTTACATGAACCTCTGGGGCGAGGGGCGGCTGAGCTGCTTCTCCCCGGTGACTTATCTTTCCCGCAAGGATCTGACCATGATTCGGCCCATGATTCTTGCCACCGAAAGCGACGTTCGCCGCGCAGTGAAGCACGAGAGCCTGCCGGTGGTAAAGAGCGCCTGCCCGGCAGACGGCGCCACCCGCCGCCAGGAGATGAAGGAATATGTGGCTGATATGTGCCGCAAGGACAGGGCCTTCCGCCAGAAAATGCTGGGAGCCATGCAGGGCGCGGACCTGGACGGCTGGGCCCCTGTGGCGAAGGGCTGACAGCATCCCTTTTTCAACACGATAACATCGAGGTGTTTTGGTTTGAATTTTGAAAAACATTGCTGGGCCGAGGTGGATCTGGACGCACTGGCCCATAATTTCCGGCTGCTGCAACAGCACGCCGGATCTGCCGCCGTGTGCGCCGTGGTCAAAGCCGGAGCTTACGGCCATGGCGATGGCATCGTATGCCGTACCCTGGCGGACGCGGGCGCGAAGTGGTTCGCGGTAAGCTGCCTGGCGGAGGCGCTGCATCTGCGCAGCGGCGGCGTGACCGGCGAGATTTTGATCCTGGGTCACACCGACCCGGCCTGTGCGGCCACCCTGGCCTGCCATCGGCTGACTCAGGCGGTATTCAGCCCGGAATATGCCCGGGCTTTGAGCGATGCAGCGCTGGAGGCAAACTGCCGGGTGCGCTGCCATTTGAAAATTGATACCGGCATGGGGCGTCTGGGCTTCATCGCCCGCTGTGAGGACGACATCCCCGCCTGTCTGGAACAGCTGGAAGCCTGCTTCGCTCTGGATGGGCTGGAAATTACCGGTATGTTCCAGCATTTCGCGGTAGCCGACAGTCATGCCGTGGAGGATGTGGAATACACCGGCCGTCAGCACGATCTGTTTGTACAGGTAAAAACCGAAGTGGAGGCCCGTGGCCACCAGCTGCGCACTGTACATTGCTGCAACTCCGCCGCTCTGGTGGAGCACCCGGAATGGGGCATGGACATGGTACGGCCCGGCATTGTGCTTTACGGCTGCGATCCCAGCGACGAGGTCCATCTGGACGGGCTGCGCCCGGTGCTGACCTTAAAAACCGTGGTCAGCCAGGTGAAGGAATTGCTGCCCGGTCAGGCACTCAGCTACGGGCTGCAATTCACCGCCGATTCTCCCCGCAAGGTGGCAACCCTGTGCGTTGGCTACGCGGACGGCTACCCCCGCCTGCTTTCCGGCAAGGGTGTCTGCTCCATTGGCGGGCATTCCGCACCGGTACTGGGCCGGGTGTGCATGGATCAGATGATGGTGGATGTGACCGGTCTGGATGATGTGAAGGAAGGCGACGAGGCCGTTGTATTTGGCGGCCCGGGTGCGGACAGCCTGAACGACGTGGCCAATAAGGTCGGCAGCATTCCCTACGAAATCATGTGCGGTCTGGCGCTGCGTGTTCCCCGTGTGTATCTGCGTGAGGACCGCTGTGTGGCCGTTGCGGATTATCTGAAACAGATGTGAAGGCAACACGTCGGAAATTATACGGCATTGCCTGAAAACGAAAGGACGTGTCTGTTATGAGCAGACTTTTGTGTGTTGTAGACTATCAGGTGGATTTTGTTTCCGGCGCACTGGGCTTTGAAGCCGCTCGCACGCTGGAGACTCCTCTGGCAATCCGGGTAAAACAGGCTCTGGACGAGGGCTGGAAGGTGCTGTTTACCCGCGATACGCACGGAGCGGACTATCTGACCAGCCGGGAGGGTCGTTTTCTTCCCCTGCCCCATTGCCTGAAAAACAGCGAGGGCTGGCATCTTTACGGCCAGCTGGCGGAATACGAGCGCACCCCGCTGGCAAACGTGGCATTTCTGGACAAGCCCACCTTCGGCGCCGAGGGCCTGCCTGCTGCTGTACGGGCGCTGTGCGGCGGCGAGCCGGAGGAGATCGAGGTTTGCGGCGTGGTCACCAACATCTGCGTGGTGAGCAACGCCATTGTGCTGCACTCGGCTTTTCTGAACGCGGATGTGTCCGTACGGGCGGACCTGTGTGCCGCTGGGGATCCCGCCGACCATGAGAACGCTCTTCACCTTTTGAAGGGCATGGGGTATCGCATCGTGGAGGGTAACCGGTGAGCGCCCTGAATCAGGGCGGCCTGCAGGTCTGGCTTCGACGGGCTGTCTGGCTGCTGCTTCTCGGTTCGTTCGGATGTATTTTTCTTGTGATTGCACTGCGGGGCCACTGGAGCTTCGGGCCGCGGAGGCTACTCTTATGCGCTTTGCTGGCAGCGGGTGCTTTTCTGCTGCGGCGCTTTTTGCCACTGGTGGACAGGCTCACCCCCGGCCGCTGGCGAGCGGTGTTCGGCGGCGGGCTGGTGCTTCTGTTTGCATTGCAGTTGGGCAGCGGTTTTCTGCTTTTGCAGGATCTGACCACCTCTCCGTTTGACACCGAAGCAGTGCTGCGCACGGCCACCGAGCTGGCGCAGGGCACCGTACCTGCTTTGTACAACGACTATTTTGCCAGTGTGGACACCAACGTGCTCTGCATGTTTGTACTGTACTGGATGTACCGGCCGGTCTATCTGCTTACCGGCTCCACCGGCCCCGCCTGGGCCATGGGACTGAATACCCTGTTCCTGTTTGTGGCGGCGGTTTGCGTATGCGGTACAGCGGGGCATTTATGGGGCCGCCGGGGCAAGGCAGCTGCGTTGATCCTCTGTCTTCTGTTTTTACCCTATTACGCCTTCACTTCCTTTGTGTACACCGACACCATGGCCGCCCCTCTTGTGGTGGGCAGCCTGTGGGGATTTCTGGCGCTGGAAGGCCGCTGGAACCGCCTGTCGCTGCGCACCCGCCTGCTGAGCTGCATCGGGCTTGGTTTCCTTGTGGGAACAGCCTTTTTGATGAAGGGAAACGCCCTTCTGCTTTATCCTGCCTTTGTGGTGTATCTGGCCTTGCGCCCGGGCTTCTGGGCTGCTCTGCGCCGCTGCTGGCGGAGTGCACTTGCCACTGTGCTGCTGTTTTGTATGGGCAGTGCGGCAGTGGTTTTCGGGTTTAACGCCTATAAGTGGAACTGTGGTCTGCTGGATCTTTCGCTGTATGAATCCATGCACACCCCCATTACCCACTGGATCATGATGGGACTGGAAAATGATGGCGCCTTCAGCAACGACAGCTATGCTTACACCGGTCGTTTTTCCACCATTGAGGAAAAGAAAGCCGCAAATCTTGCTCGTATCCAAACCAATCTGAAGCACCTGCTTAGCAGCCCGCAAAGCCTTGCCTGGCTGTTTTTCACCAAAGCAGAAACCGACTGGGGCGACGGACTGTACACCGCCCCGCAAACTGTGAACCTTGCGCCGGTGCAGCGTACCTGGCTGCATGAATGGCTCAGCGTGGACGGTATCCATTCCGATGTGACCGCCGATTTTGGCCAGGCATTCTACTGGATGCTGTGGGCCGGAGCATTCATTGCCGCGATACGTGGGATTCGAAATCGCCGCCAGCCGGGGGAATCCGGACTGTTTCTCTGCGCGATCTGCCTTTTGGGGAACCTTTCGTTTCTTACCCTTTGGGAAGCGAACGCGCGCTATCCGTTTTGTTATTCCTGCTGCCTTTTGCTGTTTGGAGTTTCCCTTCTGGCTGCGCCTCACAGCGAAATCCAGAGCGCATAACATATAAAGTTTAAATTTATAGGAGGAAATATTTTTGGCAAGAGATAATATCCGTAATTTCTGCATCATTGCCCACATCGATCATGGCAAGAGCACCCTGGCCGACCGCATTCTGGAAAAGACCCACAGCGTGGACGAGCGCCAGATGGAAGATCAGCTGCTGGACAATATGGATCTGGAGCGGGAGCGCGGTATTACCATTAAGGCCCGCGCTGTAACCCTGAATTACAAGGCCCGCGACGGCAAGGATTATGAATTCAACCTGATCGACACCCCGGGTCATGTGGACTTCGGCTATGAGGTAAGCCGCAGCCTGGCCGCCTGTGAGGGCGCGATTCTGGTTGTGGACTCCAGCCAGGGCGTGGAGGCCCAGACGCTGGCCAACACCTACATGGCTCTGGAGCATGATCTGGAGCTGGTGCCGATTCTGAACAAGATCGACCTGCCCAGCGCCGAGCCGGATCGGGTGGCTCAGGAAGTGGAGGATGTGATCGGCCTGCCCTGCCTGGATGCGCCTCGTGTATCGGCCAAGATGGGGATCGGCATTGAGGATACGCTGGAGCAGGTGATTCAGGACATTCCCGCCCCCAAGGGTGACGAGAACGCCCCGCTGAAAGCCCTGATCTTCGACAGCGTTTACGACAGCTACAAGGGTGTTATCGTATACATCCGTGTGTTCGACGGTACCGTGAAGGCGGGCGACACCGTGCGCATGATGGCCACCGGTGCGGAGTTCACTCTGGTGGAGGTGGGCCGGATGGGTGCCACCAGCCTGACCCCCTGCGACAAGCTGCAGGCAGGCGAGGTAGGTTATCTGACTGCCAGCATCAAAACCGTGCAGGATACCCGTGTGGGCGATACCGTGACCCTGGTATCCAACCCGACGCCCGAACCCCTGCCCGGCTACCGCAAGGTCACCCCTATGGTATTCTGCGGCATCTATCCGGTGGATGGCTCCCAGTATCCCGATCTGAAGGACGCGCTGGAAAAGCTGCAGCTGAACGATGCTTCCCTGAGCTTTGAGCCCGAGACCAGTGTGGCGCTGGGCTTTGGTTTCCGCTGCGGTTTCCTGGGCCTTCTGCATCTGGATATTATCACCCAGCGTCTGGAGCGGGAGTTCGATCTGGATCTGATTACCACCGCGCCCAGCGTAGAATACCGCATCACCATGACCGACGGCGAGGTGAAGGTGATTGAAAACCCCTCCGATTACCCGGATCCGGGCCGGATTGCCAAGCAGGAGGAGCCGGTTGTGGACGCGCACATCTACACCCCCAGCGAGTATGTGGGCAGCCTGATGGATCTGTGTCAGGATCGGCGCGGCACCATGATCGACATGAAGTATCTGGACGCCACCCGCGTGGATCTGCACTACGAGCTGCCTCTGGGCGAGATTGTGTACGATTTCTTCGACGCCATCAAGAGCCGCAGCCGCGGTTATGCCAGCTACGATTACGAGATGAAGGGCTTTAAGGAGTCCAAGCTGGTGAAACTGGACATGCTGCTCAACGGTGACATGGTGGACGCCCTGTCCATGATCGTACATGCGGACAAGGCCTATGCCAAGGGCCGTCGTCTGGCCGAGCGGCTCAAAGAAAACATTCCCCGCCAGATGTTCGAGATTCCCATTCAGGCAGCCATTGGCGGAAAAGTCATTGCACGCGAGACTGTGAAGGCCATGCGCAAGGACGTGCTGGCCAAGTGCTACGGCGGCGATATTACCCGTAAGAAAAAGCTGCTGGAAAAGCAAAAGGAAGGCAAAAAGAAGATGCGTCAGCTCGGCAGCGTGGAGTTGCCCAGCGAAGCCTTCACCGCCGTTCTCAAACTCGACGAAGATTGATTTATCGGACTCGACCGGCCATCGGGATGCGATACGCAAACCGTTCCGCACCGGGCTTTTCTCAGCCAAAACATCCAACTTCCTTTTTTGGCGAACTCGACCTGGCATCAGGGCACGATACGCAAACTGGTACACACCGGGCTTTCCTCAGTGAAAACCTCCAGCTGCCTTTTTTGGCGGACTCGACCGGCCATTGGGATGCAATCCACAAGCCAATACACACCGGGCTTTCCTCAGCAAACACCGTCAACTGCCTTTTGCGGACTCGACCGGGTACCGGAATGCGATACGCAAACCGTTCCGCTTGGTCAATTAAAATCCGTGCCGCTTGCGGCACACCTTACTTCTTCACTTTTCACTCTTCACTATTCCCTCAAAAATCCCCCGGCGGGCAGGTCTTTTTCCTGCCCGCCGGGCTTTTTTCGTTTTTCGGCGTTCTTTTCGCCATTCTCATATTGACATTTATCTATGTATCCAGTATACTCTCATATAGACAAATTTCTATGTGAGGTGATTTTCATGGTCGCTGCCGATGTTGCCCTGCTTTGCAAAGCCCTTGGCGATACCAACCGGCTTCAGATCGTTCAAATGCTTTCCGATGGTGAGAAATGCGGCTGTAAGCTGCTGGAACAGTTCCAGTTTACCCAGCCCACCCTTTCCCATCACATGAAGATTCTCTGCGAATGTGGGCTGGTCACCGCCCGCAAGGAGGGCAAATGGTCCCATTACTCGCTGAACCGCGAAACCTTTGAGGCTCTTCAGGCCTTTCTGACCGAACTGGGCCGAAATTCCGAAACCATGGAGGGCTGCTGTCAATGATATGGACCTTTCTTCAGGATCAGATTCTGGGCATGAAATGGCTGAACAGCGCCATTGGCTCCCTGCTCAGTGCCCTCGGTCTGGACATCTCTTCCCGGCTGGGCGGCAGCCTGCAATTCTTTTTGTACGACGTGATCAAGATCACCATCCTGCTGTGCGCCCTGATCTTCCTCATTTCCTACATCCAAAGCTATTTTCCCCCGGAGCGCAGCAAAAAGATCATCGGCCGCTTCCACGGTCTTGGGGCCAACTGTATCGCCGCTCTTCTGGGCACTGTTACCCCCTTCTGCTCCTGTTCCTCCATCCCCCTGTTCATGGGGTTCACCAGCGCTGGCCTGCCGCTGGGCGTCACCTTCTCCTTTCTGATCTCCTCCCCTATGGTTGACCTGGGCAGCCTGATTTTGCTTACCGGCATTTTCGGTGCGAAGATCGCCGTGACCTATGTGGTCGTTGGGCTGGTCATTGCAGTGGCGGGCGGCAGCCTGATCGAGGCATTGCACATGGAACGCCATGTGGAGGAATTCATCCTCAAAGCAGGCAGCGTGGACATCCAGTCCCCCACCCTGACCCGCAAAGACCGACTGACCTATGCCAAAGAACAGATGATCGGAACCTTTAAAAAGGTATTCCCCTACATTCTGGTGGGTGTGGGCATCGGTGCAATCATCCACAACTGGATTCCCGAATCCTGGGTAGAAACCGTTCTGGGCGGTAGCAATCCCTTCGGTGTGATCCTTGCCGTTCTGGTGGGCGTGCCCATGTATGCGGATATTTTCGGCACCATCCCGGTGGCGGAAGCGCTTCTGTTCAAAGGGGCGCAGCTGGGCACCATTCTCAGCTTCATGATGGCGGTAACTACCCTTTCGCTGCCTTCCATGATCATGCTGCGAAAGGCAGTGAAGCCCCGCCTGTTGGCTCTGTTCGTTGCCATCTGCACCACCGGAATCATTCTGGTGGGCTACTTTTTCAACGCAATTCAATTCCTTTTCGTTTAATTCAAGGAGAATATTACAATGGGTTTGTTTTTCAAGAAGAAATCCGAAGCGCCGAAGTCGGCTTGCAGCTGCTCCGGCGGCTGCTCCACTCCCGCAGAGAGCGGTGATACCGGCCGTATGGTCAAGGTACTGGGCGGCGGCTGCGCCAAATGCAACCAGCTGGAAGAAGCCGCCAAGGCTGCCATGATCGAGCTGGGCCTTACCCCTGAGGTGGATCACATCACCGATTTTTCCCAGATCGCCGCTTACGGTGTAATGACCACCCCCGCTCTGGTGGTCAACCGCAAAGTGGTGTGCTACGGCCGTGTGCCGGGCAAGGATGAGGTCAAGGACCTGATCCGGAAAGGGATGGAGTAAGCTATGGAACAAACCATCCGTGTGGCCTTCGTCTGCGTGCACAACTCCTGCCGCAGCCAGATTGCCGAAGCTCTGGGCAAAGCCCTTGCCGCCGACACCTTCGAGAGCTATTCCGCCGGCACCGAAACCAGGCCCCGCATCAATCAGGATGCCGTGCGCCTGATGAAGCAGATCCATGGCATCGACATGGAAGAGACCCAGCGCAGCAAGCTGCTGGCCGAGCTGCCCCCGGTGGACATCGTGGTGACCATGGGCTGCAATGTGAGCTGCCCCACTCTGCCCTGCCGCCACCGGGAGGACTGGGGGCTCGAAGATCCCACCGGCCAGCCGGACGAAGTGTTTGAAGCAACCATCCGGGCCATTGAAGAAAAGATTCTGGAGCTTCGCAGCCGTATTCAGAATCGTTCCGTCCCCGGTCTCTTTTCCTGATTTTCTCAGCTGCCCATATTCCGGGCAGCTTTCTTTTTCCCTGCATCTTCCAATTTTCGCCCCTTTATGGTATGATTTTTCCAGTCAGCGAATATGAATTCAGGCAGGAGGAGCAGGGTATGGAGAAGCGAAAGCGCTGGTTTGCAGAATACTATTTGTATTTTGTTCTTTATTCTATACTGGGATGGCTGTATGAAGTCTTTCTGGAAGTGGTGGTTTACCGCTGGGGCTTCTCCAACCGGGGTGTTTTGCTGGGGCCCTGGTGCGTGGTGTACGGCACCGGCGCTTTGTTGCTCATCTTCTGTCTGGGGCCGCTGCAGCGGCGGCCGGTTCGTCTGGGCCGCGTGAATCTGACCCCTGCTCTGGTGTTCGTCGGCGTGGTGGTACTGACCACCGTACTGGAGCTGATCGCCAGCTACATCATGCAGGCTATCACCGGCGGCTGGCTGTGGGACTACACCAGCTACGCCTTTAACTTCCAGGGCCGCATCGCCCTGAATCCCAGCATTCGGTTCGGGCTTGGCGGCATGCTTTTTCTGTATCTGCTCCAGCCTCTGTTCCGCCGCCTGAGCGCCAAAATGCCGGACCGCGTACTTTTCGCAGTGAGCGGCAGTCTTGCCGCCCTGATGCTTCTGGACACGATATACACCTTTTTTCTGAAATAAGGAAAAGGGCCGCCCGATCATTCGGGCGGCCCTTTCAGCCTGTCGAAAAAGGTCACCGAAAGGTGGCCTTTTTCTCGTATTGAGGAAAAGAAAGCGGTATAATAGTGTGGGGGGATAAAAATGCTGGTAAAGAA